>CAIOTO010000021.1 GCA_903861255.1 uncultured Alphaproteobacteria bacterium
AAAATATATATTTATACAATTTATTTTTAGAAAATAAAATCATAATATTAGAAAACATATTAAATTCAGTAGATAGTTACTTATGAGCCACATGAAACAAGCCTTTCTCATCATGGTCTACGCATTAACGCATTTTACTTAATTTTCACATAAATATTAGCCCTGCTACCGTCATGGCGAGCCAGCTTGCTGGCGTAGCCATCCAGTTAAGCTATATTCATTTAATGAAAGTTGCTGTTTTATATGTTTTTTCTGGATGGCCACGCCAGCAAGCTGACTCGCCATGACGGCATATGGCTCGTGAAAACATCTATGCTATGACGTGCAAACAAAAATAAATTAACATTCCCCCTTGAAAACATTCCCCACTGTACCAATATTAAAAAAACATGGTAGAGTATGCTGACGCTGCCCATTGTCACTTGCATACATGGGTATGCACTAACATAAAAGGATTTTGATTATGTCTTTCATCGTAAAAGCACTCATACGTATGGGGCTTATGGTTGTCGTGGTTGCAGCAGCGACTGGTTATGTATTCCCTTCCCTCGCACGCATTCTTAGCCACAACATGTGGTTTAACAGCGCCATATTTGGCGTTACAGTGTTTGGCGCAATCTATTGTTTCTATCTTATGTTTGGATTGTTGCAAGAACAAAAATGGCTCAATCGTTTTGATACAGGCCGCGAGCGTTTTCCAGGCACACCAAAAGTAAAAATCCTATCGCCTATTGTTATTCTTATGAATGATGAGCACCCATTAACAAGCCTCACACCGATTGCTGCAAAGTCAATCTTATCAAGCATTGAATCACGCCTTGATGATTCACGTGATATCTGTCGCTATATCGCTAACTTACTCGTGATTCTAGGTCTTTTAGGTACCCTTTGGGGACTATCACAAACTGTTGGCGGCGTTTCAGGTGTTATTGGCAACATCGGATCCACAAAAGATTTACAACCCATGCAATCAGGATTCATGGTTGCACTAGCGGGTATGGGAACAGCTTTTAGTTGTTCGATGCTAGGTTTAGCTGGATCACAAATCGTTGGCTTTCTTGACCTACAAGTTGGCCGCGCATTTTCAATTTTTTATAACAGCCTGGAAGAACGTCTCGCGTGCAGTACACGCTATTCAGCAGGCGCAGCTGACATGGGATCTTCTGGCCCTGCATATAGCCAAGGCTTGCTTGAGCAAACAATTGAAGGGCTTTCCGCACTGCAACAGCAAATGAAAAAAGGTGAAGAAACACGCCTCACAATGACAAAGTCACTTCAAGTTTTTAGCGAGAAGTTAAGCGAGATGAGCGAACACATGATCGCGCACCAAAGTTTCTCTCAGCGTTTGGCGCAAAATCAGGTTGAACTTCAAGAACTACTGATGACGCAGTCAAAAGAAGGACCACAAGGTCGTAACGACGAGATCATAAAAACGCATGTGCGCAGTCTAGACGCGACATTAACAAAAATGCTTGAAGAGCTAATTGAAGGACGCAATCGTACGGCACAAGATATTCGCAATGAAATTCGTGTTGTTTCACGGACGCTCTCTGCTATTGCGAGCAATGGCCAGGAGGCAGCCTAGATACGTCAGATGTTCGTTTTTTCATTTACAATGATAAAAATATGGTTATAAATTTATACCATGACATTTTAAACACTCACGACAACGTCTCAACAAACGTCTTACTGGCAGCAACGCTGTCGAAACACTAAGACATAAATGGATCTTTAAAACAGGAAATTAGTATGCAGAAATTAATGGCTGGCAAACGCGGCGTTATTATGGGGCTTGCGAATGAGCATTCACTCTCTTACGGCATTACAAAAGCACTTGCTGAACACGGTGCCGAACTTGCATTTACGTACCAATCAGATACGCTTGCAAAGCGAGTGTCTCCGCTAGCGGCATCATTTGGTTCTGATTTTCTAATTGAGTGCGACGTATCAAAAGAGGGGCATATAAAAAGGACCTTCGAAATTATCAAAGAAAAGTGGGGTACTATTGATTTTGTTGTTCATTCACTCGCTTATTCTGATAAAGACGAGCTAAAAGGACAATATCTCAGCACATCAAGGGCTAATTTTCTAAACTCGCTTGATATTTCCTGTTATTCATTCACAGAAATTTGCAGAGAAGGCTCAGCCATAATGAATGATGGCGGAACATTTCTCACTCTGTCTTATTATGGCGCGGAAAAAGTCATGCCACACTACAATGTTATGGGCGTTGCAAAGGCTGCCCTTGAAGCCAGTGTGCGCTATCTAGCCGTTGATTTAGGTGGACGCAATATTCGTGTTAACGCAATTTCTGCGGGTCCAGTTAAGACATTGGCTGCATCAGGCATTGGCGACTTCCATCACATCTTAAAATGGAACCTCTATAATTCACCACTTAAGCGTAATACATCTCAAGATGATCTTGGTGGTGCTGGCCTTTACTTACTAAGTCATTTATCGTCTGGTGTTACAGGTGAAATTCACCATGTTGATTCTGGCTACCATGTTGTTGGTATGAAAGCCGTCGATGCACCTGATATTAGCACAGTCTAAAAATTATATTTCAAATTAAGCACAGCGATCCTTTTGTTGGCCAACTTCCCCTGATACACTTATAAGCATGTAATACTAAATGGAGGGGAAGTGTGCGACATTACGTGCAAAAAAGTTTACTTGGCATCTGCACGCTTGCTTTTCTTACAAGTTGCGACTGGGTTACGTCTACCGAAGAAGACCCAACGAAAGATTTGTTTCGTACAGAGGGTATCCCTTACGACGTTACGTTCACGCCAGAATTAACAGGCTCACTGGAAACGGCCATCAAAAAATCGTCGAAACTTTTACGTCTTGCCATTAATCAACCATCATCTAAAAATGCCCTTTTAAAACGCGCAAAAAAAGACCAAGAAATTTTCTATCATGTTTTACATGAGAAGGGTTACTTTGAAGGAACTGTCGATTTTCACGCACGCGACGATACAGAAGCATCAAATCATCATAAGAATAAAGTCGAATCTAATGAAGACGCAAGTCTTAGCTCACAAAAACCACTTGCAACAATTGAATTTAAAATCATTCCAGGAGAATGCTTTCATATTGGTGGCATCGCAATTCACACAGATGAAACATCTGATTTCAAGCAGAATCAAACACTTCGTTTAACCGAAGATATTGTAGGCCTTAAAGTTGGCGAACCAGTTGAACTGAGAAAATTAGAAGTTGCAAAACGGAAAATTAAAAACTATTTCCTTGAAAAGGGGTATCCATTCGTAGACGTTGGCTCTCCCCAAGGCACCCTTAATAAGCAAGACAAGACTCTTTATGTTACATTCCCCGTTTCACTCAAACAGTACGCCATTATAGATGGCACAAAGATAGAAGGTCTTTCACGCATCAATCAATCTTTTGTTGAAAATCGCATTACCTGGAAAAAAGGTGATCCATACAACGAAAAAGAAATTAAACGCACGCAAAAAAAATTGATTACATCGAATACCATTTCAAACTTCCATGTAACAGCTGAACCCGTTCAAAATTCAGACGATACATCTACAAATACGCAGCGCGTTATAATGCACGTCAAAGCAGTTGAAGCACGCCCCCGCGTTATTGGTGCGGGATCACGCTATTCCACATCCGAAGGTATTGGCGGCCGTGTTTTTTGGCATCATAATAACGTATTTGGAAATGGCGAACACCTAGGTGCGTCGTTGAGGTCATCAAAACGCGAACAACGTGGAAAAGTATCCTATGACATTCCTGATATTGGTGGCGCCGAAAATACTCTGTCGTTCCAAGGTATTTGGCTACGTGAAAAGACACGTGCCTATAGCGGCAGAACACTCACTGAAGGCGCATCATATGAAATTCCCGTTCAAGATACATTTCGCACATCCATTGGTGTACTCAATGATGCAAGCCACCTCTATGCACAAAGCACCTTTTTTAATAGCCATTTAACAGGCGTACCATTCATTGCAAAAATAGATACTAGCGATAATTATCTAGACCCTTCCAAGGGCGTGCGTTTGTCGTTTGAAGGCACACCCTATTGGGGAAAATTGGGCGAGCAAAATGGGCAACTGTCGCGCACGACAGGCACTATTCAAGTGTATTTACCAATCAAGCAAAACGAGCTTGGTGAGGGACATTTGGTATTAGCTAGTTTTGCAAAAGCAGGAACATTATTTATAAATGATTTCACGAAAACACCACCAAACAAACGCTTTTATGGTGGCGGCGCCTCCTCGATCCGCGCATATAGCTACCAAATGGTTGGCCCACTCGATGCAACAACCGTACCGCTTGGTGGGCGTTCAGTGGCCGAATGGGGGACTGAGCTGCGCGCACGTGTAAGTGAAACGATCGGACTTGCGACTTTTTTTGAAGCAGCGGCTGTCACCACAAAACGCGCACCTGAATTTGGCACAAAAAACACACTCTATGGCGCAGGCGTTGGCATACGTTATTTCAGTGGATTTGGTCCCATTCGATTTGACGTTGCGTTCCCATTCACACGGCGTAAAGATACAAGCGGAAAACGAATTGATTCACCATACCAATTTTACATTAGTGTAGGTCAGGCGTTTTAGTTGAGTATTGCGAATAAAGTTGCTACGATTTAAAAAACGATAACATTAACGTGACTATCAAGGTTTTCATGACTGATTCTATTCAAAGCACATCTGAAACTGCACCATTCATTGAAATAATGAATCTCACCAAAGCATTTGGCCATAATAAAGTGCTAAACGGGATATCATTTTCCGTACGCAAAGGTGAATCTTTTGTTATTATTGGTGGTTCAGGCACTGGAAAATCAGTTCTTATTAAATGCATTCTAGGCTTACTCACCCAAGATACGGGGGAAATACATATCAATGGCCAGAATCTTGCAAAATTATCAAGCTCAGAACGTCAAAAAATATTAATGCGCTTTGGTATGCTTTTTCAGGGTGGTGCTTTGTTCGATAGCATGACTGTTGCTGAAAATATTGCTTTTGGATTAGTCCAAGGGCTGGGCATGGATAAAATTCACGCACGAAAAATTGCACTTGCCAAATTAGACGCGGTCGATTTAGCAGCAAAAGTTGCAGATGTATATCCAGCCGAATTATCAGGGGGCATGCAGAAACGTGTTGCCCTTGCCCGCGCCATTGCAACAAACCCAGATGTTATTTTCTTTGATGAACCAACAACAGGACTCGACCCTATTATCAGCGGCACTATTAATGATCTCATCGTTCGTTGCGTGCGTGAAATTGGCGCAAGTGCGATAACCATTACGCATGACATCACAAGCTTGCGTAAAATAGGCGATCGCGTTGGGTTGCTTTATAAAGGGCAATTCATTTGGCAAGGAACGGCGCTGCAGATGGATGAAACAAGTAATCCATATGTTGAGCAATTCATCAACGGCAGACCTGATGGTCCGTTTACGGCTTAAGTGTGCCCTACTCCTTCGTCATTGCGAATCCCAAAGAAACATATATACCCACTGTCATTACCGGGCTTGACCCGGTAATCTAGATCCCCGGATCAAGTCCTGGGATGACACTGTGGTGAAGAAAATCACCACGTTATCTATAGCGGTTCAAGGATAATTTGAGTATCAAGAAACCGAAGATCGAGCAGCGGAGTTTACTGAAGTAAATGAGCAGCAGAGATTTCTGATGGTTTCTGCAATAATCAATTTATAATTGAATGGCTATAAACCCGATCACTCACCAGCACATCAGTCGGCGTCAAAACCTCAGGAAGAAACAAACGTGTCAGATCCGACTCAAATACCTTGTTCGTTTTCTCCAATAAGTCATCAAAACTTTCAATCACAAAATAAACATCCTGGTAGCGATCAATAATATACTCAGTCTTCATCACGCGCGTTGTATCAAGCCATATCCGATTGGGCACACTTGATTCCAAACAATAAACAGACTCACCTTTTGACGACACAATACCAGCGCCGTAAATCTGCAAACCATTGGGGGTTTGAATTAAGCCAAACTCAACCGTGTACCAATATAAACGCGCAAGATATTCTAAATGCTGCGCGGCAATCGCTTTTAGCCCTGCCCTGCCGTACGCTTGCATATAATCGGCAAAAACAGGATGCGCTAATAACGGAATGTACCAAAAAATATCGTGAAAAATATCAGGTTCTTGAATATAATCCACTTGTGCTGGGGTTCGCAAAAAAGTCGTTGATGGAAACTTACGATTTGCTAACAGTTCGAAAAAAAGTTCATCCGGCACCAAACCCGGCACAGCGACGACTTCCTAGCCCGTGCGTTCCGTTAATTTTTCATTCAGTTCAGTAAATTTAGGGATACCTGTTGGGCTAATCCCCAAAAAATCAATACCATCAATAAAAACTTGAACGGCCCGACCTTGTAAAATTTCGTACTGCCGTAAAGCCAATAAACGCCACAATGCGTGCTCTTCGGGTGTATACGTATCCCATTGTTGATCTAAAAAAGTGTTAAATGTCATTTTTTCATCATCTCGCCAACATCCCTATTGCTATTTTAACCAAAAATAGTTTATTTTATGTTTATCCGGTTCAGATTTATCACAATAATTTTGGATGTGTCACACACGTGACATCTTTAATTTAAATCTGTAATGCTGCCTGCATGGTGAAATCGGTAAACACAACAGACTTAAAATCTGTCGAGCGAAAGTTCTTGCCAGTTCAAGTCTGGCTGCAGGCACCACTTTTTGTTTTCCCTTCTTATGATACAGTCATTTTTACTTTCGTCATCGCTGCCTGTCTCGGCGTAGCCTTGGAGAAGACTAAAGGTCGCCGTGGTGATCCAGTCTGTTTTCTGTATTTTTCTGGATGGCCACGCCAGCGAAGCTAGCTTCCGTCTTCGCCAAGGCTACGCCGAGACAGGCAGCCATGACGGCGGTAGTTAATACCAGCACACTCCCCCCCATACACCCTCTTACCCAAAAACACATGATTGAAAAATTAAAATAAAATAAATTGAATAATGATCTCTTTTTATGCTATATGTGCACCTGTAAGGAAATATAGACAATATAAAAGGATGTTAAAATGAAATTAAAATTTTATTCAAAATTAATTATACTACTGTTTACAATGATACCGCACTGTTTTGCATCAACTGTAATAGATATTGCAAGACCAGACACTCGCCTAGCAGAAAGTGCAAGTGTGGCAATAGGACGCAAACTTATCGAAACCGCAGATGAAGCGCGTTGTGAAAAATATAACAGTACTCCTGAAACAGATGTAGGCACACCCAGCCAATTTGATACATATAAACAGCATACAAACAAAATTGACACCTTTCTTTCAGACCAAAGTAAAGTTAACAAGGATGAAACGGCATCGCATGAGATGATAGTTGCAATCGTTACAGCGGCTATTGATAAGGAAATCACACATTTTCAAGATGGATCTAGGCCTGCTCTTAGCCCAGTTAAAACTACCCTGGCTTCTTTAGCTCCTGGTCATGATTTGTGGGGTCACTTCACGGCTATTTCCCTTATCGAGGATGCTGCAGCGTCTTTTGTTACAGGTACAAAAAACATATTTAATTCGATATATCCTGAAGACATAGCAGACAATGCTGATTCTATTTTTGCAGACATACTCAAAATAAACAGAAATATAACGAAGAAAATATTTACGGATTGTTTAACCATTACATATGGCAAGCATCAACGTGGTATCGTTCAGGTTACAGCTAAAATCGATCTGGAAACTAAAGCGATTAAAAGTGCAGAGGCTGCAGTAATTGCGGCTGCTCTTGAAGCAAAAGCAATCACAGCAAAAGCTGAGCAAGAAGCACAAGAAGCTGCTGCAAAAGCAAAAGCTGAGCAAGAAGCACAAGAAGCTGCTGCAAAAGCAAAAGCTGA
>CAIOTO010000022.1 GCA_903861255.1 uncultured Alphaproteobacteria bacterium
CACCTAAGCTTATTGATCACCTTAACGCTTCATCAGCAGAGTTTTTCAGTAATGTGTGCAAGGCATTAACAGCGCTTGGTATCACATATCAACTTGATAATACCTTAGTGCGTGGACTTGATTATTATTGCCATACGGTTTTTGAATTTAAAACGGCAGATCTTGGCGCACAAGACACTGTTCTTGGCGGCGGTCGTTATGATGGTTTGATGGAACAAATGGGCGGCCCTCAAATGCCGGCGGTTGGTTGGGCCTGTGGTCTCGATCGTTTAGCACTGCTTGCAACGCATCTTGATGTTGCAGCAAGAAACCCAATTGCCTGTATCATGCCCTTTTGCGAAGCTGAGGAATTGCCAGCAATTTTACTCGCGCAAAAATTACGTGCTGCGAGTGTTTATGTGGAATTGCTGCTGCAAGGAAATTTTGCTAAACGCTTGAAGACAGCATCAAAAAGAGATGCACGTTACGCAATTATCATTGGCGAAGATGAGGTTAAAGCTGGCACATATATGGTGAAGGATCTAAAGGCAGAGGAGGGCGCTTTGCAAAAAGAACAAGCTTTAACGTTGGATGGTGTGATTAGGTTGTTATACCAATCTTACTAAATTTCGATTAGTGCAGCACTTTGCGATATCTGTGCTGCTCATTTACTTCAGTAAACTCTACTGCTCGAAGCTTAAGGTTTTCGCAAGACAGGCTGTCATAACAAATTTTGTGCTAGTTTAAAGGTGAATAGCTTTGTTGCACGTTTACAAAAAATGAATCAGAAATAAAGCTCATAAATTCATGATTTAGGGCTTTTTCAATAAGCTGAGACCGGTTGTCACACCCTAATTTCTCTTTTAGCAATGCAATATATTCTTCCACTGTCCTCTCGCATATACACATGATGCGTGCAATTTCCTTAATGGACTTTCCTCTAACCAGGAAAAACAAACATTCTTCTTGGCGCGCTGTTAGCGAACATGGCAACTGATGGTTATTTAATGTATACATAGTTTGAATTCTACTTTTTCCGATGATTAAATGGTCATCAGCTGTTAAATTTAAGTATTTCTTAATCATACGGCTGTTTGAAATATCTTTTGCCTGTAAAAAAACGCCACTAATACGGCCATCGGTGTTGTATATTGGCTTAGTGCTGCAAATCAATACTTTCAAACCGGCGCTATATTTACCAATAGTCAAGCAAAATGATTCATTTTCGCTTGTTATCACACGTTGATCATTTTTAATACACAGACTTGCAAGCTCGCGCGTTTCACATGAAATATCATACTCTGTCATTCCCAAATATTGATCTACATGTGAGAAACCAATTAACTGTGCGAAATCCCTACTCAGCGAGCAAAATTCAGAGTTTAAATTCTTAACAAGTGCCAAGCCTGGAATGCGCTGTAAATAGTTAAAGTCTTCTCTTAGGTTGCAGGCTTCTGTCGTTGCAATATAGGCAGGGTTTTGATACATATTCAAAATACTTCACATATTTTCTATTGTATATATAAGATGTGTTTAAAAATAAATCAATAGCACTTTATAATTATTTTTTTTATTATTCGCTAAATAGTGATAAAATTCTCACCAATAAAACAAGAAATAAGGAATGTGCAAACAGCAGTGCTTAAAGTGCAGTTCAAAATATTACAAGTAAGGCCTATAACACTGAATATATTGAAAAAAACGCTACGAGAAAAGTAGCACAGAAACACCCTTAGGCAAAAGACAAAGAACGTCTTAGGACTATTTACTATTTAAAAAGCGTTAGTTGAAGAAGAACAAGTGCCCCCTAGTTCTGTAACATCAACCGATAACCAAGCCAAACAAGTGTTAGCTTGACATACTCGTTCCATAACAGTGGGAACGTTTTTGCGCTCAGTAAATGCTGTTCAGGTACAGGGTGCGGGATGATAATTAAGTCGGGCAGCAAGCGCTTAAACTCAATCATACTGCGTCGTATATGATAGTTACCAGTCACCAACCTGATCGTACTAATATTATGTTCTTTGACCCATTTTGCTGTTTCTTTTGCATTTCCAGCAGTATCTTGCGCACTATATTCCAACTCAGCCTTTGATAAACTTTGGGCTAAATGTTCTGGTATTTTCTGCTTTCTTATGAGTGTTTCAACGCTTACGCCGGGATACACGCCAGAGATAAGCAATCGATTCCCAAGGCCAGCATTTAATAGTGAAGAGCCCAGCTCAACACGTCCTTTACCGCCCGTTAAAACAACAATGGCATCGGTAACTTTTGTCATATCACTTGGGGCATTAGGTAACGTTATTGCAAATAAGCAAAAGCCTAAAAGCCAGAATGCGATTATACCTACTATGCTTAAGAAGAAATAACGAAGCGATAATAAAATGTTTTTCATGCATCCATTCGCATTAATGTTCTGGTTACAGCCAATCTGGACACAAACATCGCTAAGAACGCAATGATAACAGGTATAAATACAATTAACGCCCATGACCACGGTTGGGATTCAAGCGTAAAAAGCTTTGGCACACCAAAACGCTGGGAAACCCAGCTTAAAAAAACAACAGCTGGAATAGCTACAACTAAACCGAGCACCCCCCCTTTAAGACATAAATAGAACGAGCTGTTTTGAAAATAACTTGAAATGTAACGATTGCGGGCGCCCATAAGTCGTAAAGTATCGATCGTACTTTTATGTATGTTGAGTGATGCACGTGTTGTAACACTGACAATAATAAGAATTGCGAGCAATATAAACCCTATGATGCTATATGAAATCAAACGAAGCGAGGATGTAAGAGTGACTAAATTTTGTTGCCATTTTGTATGTGATTCCAATCGAACATTAGGTGTTATTTCTTTAAGAAGACGCATCGCGTCTGTAGCACTAAACGTATCTTTTTGATCAAGCACAAGATCGATGAGTATAGGAAGTTTTAGATCTTTCAGCGTATCAGTATCACCAACCCACGGCTTTAAAAGAAGCAACATTTTATCGTTAGAGACAACTTCAAAAGAAGTTACACCTGGGATCTTTGGCAGCAATTGTGTCACACGATTTATATCGACGGGCGTTTTTTCGTCATGCGTAATTTCAATGGTTACTTTTTTTTGATCATTTGAATTTTGCCATTTAGTCAGCGCACCGCTAATTGATGTTGCTGCTGCCAACACAATTACAAGCAAAAAGACCAAAAGGCACATAAGTACAGGCAAGTGGCGACGCCCCGACTCTTGTTCCAACGGGATATCATTAAGCGTATATTTTACAGGACGTTTTTTTTGTAGTGCTTTCATAAACTAAACAGCCTTTGATCGTGTGTGGGTATTTTGTGCTGTATCACCATGTGAACCTTGCGAATAGTTAATAGATAATTCACCACGCGCTAAATGCAATTCTGGATGAGAGAAAGACTCTACAAGTACTCTGTTATGCGTCGCCACAACAACAGTAGTTCCAATTTTATTTAGCTCTTCAAGTAACAACATGAGCTTATAGGCGGCACGATCATCGACATTACCAGTTGGTTCATCAGCCAATAAAAGGAGAGGGCGGGTAATAACCGCGCGGGCTATTCCAACGCGTTGTTTTTGCCCGTCAGATAAACTTGCCGGCAAAAAATCAAAATGTTCCCCAAGTCCTACCCAATGAAGCAGCTCTTTCCCATAGGTTCGTGCACGTTTAAGATCCATACCCGCTACACGCAGCGCCAAAGCAACATTATCAAGAGCGTTAAGATGGGGAAGCAAGCGGCAATCTTGAAACACAAGTCCCATTCTTTGCCTAAATTGGGGCAATTCAGAGCTGTTGATACTAGCTACATCACGGCCAAATACAGTAATGACACCTTTAGATGGCTTTACTTCGCGATAAATAAGCTTCAGGAGCGATGTTTTTCCAGCCCCACTTGCTCCTGTTAAAAAATAAAATCCTGAGGAGTATAGCGAGCAATTTATGTTGTACAAAACAGGGATACCAGATGGGTAACCTAAACTGACCTGATCGAAGCGTATTATTTCAACAGGAGCACGACGCTGCGACACAACTTGACCTTTTTAACGAATGTACTAAGGATAGTTTAGGGTATTTATCTCTCGAAAATCAATGCGGCAGTGTATTTTTTTGGCTCTTATGCAAAATGAGTAGGTAAGGGCCAAAATAATTAAGTGAGTGAGATTGTGCCCCATGAACGTGAAGATACCTTGTTTCATATGATTCCTGTGTCGTCATGGCGAAACAGTTTTCTGGCGTGGCCATCCAGAAAAACAGCTCCTGGATCACCACGTTTGCTTGGCAAACTCGTGATGACGGCGGAAAATTGGGTTCTCAGTCGTTTCCCTGCCCCGTGACGCGGGGTCCATAGATCCTACGATCACGTCCTAGGGAAAGTAAAGGGGACACAGGAAAACGAGAGGTTGCAGAAAACTAAAAAAATTCTGAGATTTATCCACACATTATTCGTGAAAATAATTAAGTGAGAATATCCCCGCCCCAAAGCAATGCGTTGAGATGGGGGGGGATTAAGCGGATGTCATATCTTTACTCAGACTAAGTGGAATATTAATAACTGTGAGTAATTTCAAGATTAGGAAGGGCAACCTTTAGCGCTGCACGTCCAGCCTGAGTAAGGCTCCCACAATCAGAAAGATGCAGTATCCTTAGGTTGGTGAGGGTACTTAGTTGAGCAAGTCCAACATCGGTAATGTCCCAGCTCCCACAAAGATCCAGCATCCTTAGGTTGGTGACAGTGCTTAGTTCAGCAAGTCCCGCATCGGTAAAGTATTCGCTTCCAGAAAGATCCAGTGTTCTTAGGTTGGTAAGGTGGCGTAAGTGCGCAAGTCCCTCGCCATTAAAATCCCTAGATCCAAGATCCAGATCTCTTAGGTTGATAAAGGTGCTTAACTGCTCAAGTACCGCAGGGGTAGGGGAGTAATAACGAAAATCCAGTGTTGTTAGGCTGCTAAAGGGGCTTAACTGTGCAAACCCCGCATTGGTAAGTTCACTGCACTCAGAAAGATTCAGTTTTGTGAGGCTGGTGAGGGGCCTTAAATGCGCAAGTCCCGCATCGGTAAGGTTATCGCAAGCATTAAGATCCAGTGCTGTTAGGTTGGTGAGGGGCCTTAAATGTGCAAATCCCGCATCGGTAAGGTTATCGCAAAAAGAAAGATCCAGCGCTGTTAGGTTGGTGAGGGGGCTTAAGTGAGCAAGTCCTGCATCGGTAATGTTACTGCAACGAACAAGGTGCAGTGTTGTTAGGCTGGCGAGAGGGCTTAAGTGAGCAAGTCCCGCATCGGTAAGGTCTTCACTGTCAGAAAAATACAGTCTCGTTAGATTCGGGAAAAGCCTTGCAATTTTCTGCAGCTTAAATTCATTCGCATCGTATGGCATAAGATACTTGAAAAAGGGAAAACCAGTCGAAGTCGAATTCAGATCATCTCTAAAATTTTTGCAAACGAGCCTTAATGTACCAAATTGCAACCAGTCTTCTCTCCATGGGTCTCCATCACTGGGCAGCAGATATTTACATATATCACGCAGCAAGTACTCATTGCTAAGAACTATATTTACAGGATTATATGCCTTATTTTTAGCACTTGAACTAGAACTAGAGCTTGATGTGACATCCCCGTTTGAGTTGGGGCTGGCCATGACAATGGCTGATAGTGCAGTTGATCCTACAGCGCCATGTGTCGCCTCTTCATGATCAGTGTGCATGTTCACGCCTAATGCCGAAGCACAGAGCGTCGTTGTACCCAAAAGTGCCATTAAAGCTATTTAATGCATGCAAGTTGATTTAAATTGTTTATCATTTATTTTCCCAAAAATATTAATCTATTATAGATATAATCATTGTTTGTTTAAATTACAAGTGTATCTGTGTGTAGGTTCACATAGTTTGAGACAGAGACGTTCCCTCGGAATAGTTGCTATTAATACTCCATTGGCGTCATTCCTTTCAATCGGGCATGTGGCCTGTAGGTGTTGTATTTATCAACAGCATTAGCTAAATCAATTCGCATAGCCCCAATAGAATCAC
>CAIOTO010000023.1 GCA_903861255.1 uncultured Alphaproteobacteria bacterium
GTCATGTTTAACTTAAATACGTCATGTTCAAACATCAACAACTGCTATAAAAAAATATCTTTTAAACTTTTATTGAATTAAAGAGTTACAAAAATTATCAATCATTTATTTTTTCCGTAAATAATTTTTTATAAACAATTATTACAGTAATTATTTAATATATGATTAATATTTACAACTTTTCAAATAACACTCAACCAAAGTCACATCATCGATTGTATCGACAGAAAAATAATCACCATCTACCAATGTCACGCCATAACGATGGCCTAACGCCAGGCCGCGCAATTGTTCTAACTGCTCTGTCGCCTCAAGCTGTGCAACAGGCGCTTTCACAAATTCAGCGAGTGCGTCTTTTGTGTATATATATAGCCCGATGTGTTTATAAAATTGTTTGGCTCCATAGGGGATCATTGCACGTGAGAAATAGTGTGCGCGTCCAAACAGCGCGTCGTCCGTGCTTGCAGTGTTTTTTTCAAATGCAACTTTAACATACGAGGGATTCGCCACATCTTCATTCAGTGCAGACATTGCTGTGACAACATCGCTTGGCACGTGCTTAAACACATCAAGCGTCTTTTGTATTAAGTCTTTTGGGAAAACCGCCATATCACCTTGTAGGTTAATGATAATATCCTCACCATTGCCTACTGCTTGATACGCCTCAAAAATACGATCTGTACCTGATGGCGCATTAGGATCAGTTAAAACTGCTTCGCCACCAAGTGATTGAATTAGTTTTTTTACGCGATTATCACAGCATGCAACCACAATACGTCCATCATAAGATGCTTTCGCACGTTCAAACACATGTTGAATCAATGGCTTACCGGCGATCATATGCAATGGCTTTTTAGGCAAGCGAGTTGACGCCAGACGTGATGGAATAATAAGGATCGGTTTCATATAAGGTCTTTTGAGTCCTAAAGATTTACATCAACAGGTTCAGAGTTATGCTTAGCTGACACCATTTTGTCAATAAAGGCAAGGAACAGTGCCGAAACAACAAACGCAAGGTGTATGACTGTTTGCCACAGTAGCTGGTCAGTCGTTAATGCTTTCGTATTTAGGAACGAAGCTAATAAATGGATTGACGAGATGCCAACGATGGACGTTGCTACTTTGATTTTGATCGTACCTGGATCAACGTTACCCAGCCAGCCAGGTTTTTGCCCATCATTTCCAACAAGAATAGGTTCAATAAAGCTCTCATAACCACTGATAATAACCATGACAAGCAAATTTGCAACAAGCAGCAAGTCGATCAAATTAAGAACTTTTAAAATAAAATCAGCTTCCTTGGCTTTTTCGAGGTGATAGAGGAGGTTGCCAAGTTCGTGATAAAACTGAAACGAAAAAAGTGCAAGTATCATTCCCAAATAGAGTGGGATTTGCAAGAAACGACTCCATAAAATGATCGATTGTAGCTTTGGACGTTGCATAATTGGCTCCTGTTAAACGTGTATTAACGATTTATAGTCTATCATATACCTATCTTATCTTAAAATGTTCATTTTTAAGAAAGGATTGCTATCGGAGGAAATATGCTCGCAAAATCATATACGGTTTCATTTCAAGGGATCGATGTTCACCCGGTAACGGTTGAAGTTGTTATCAATAATGGCTTGCCCAATTTCAATATTGTAGGGCTTGCTGATAAGGCTGTTGGTGAATCTCGCGAACGTATTCGTGCGTGTTTTCATAACCTTGGTGTGGCATTTCCAGCAAAACGAATCACAGTCAATCTCTCCCCAGCTGATGTGCCAAAAGAAGGTGCGCATTTCGATTTGCCGATTGCACTTTGCATTTTAGCTGCGCTTAAGGTGTTTGATACGGTTCAATTAGAAGAATATATTGCACTGGGTGAGCTGAGCCTTGATGGCACGATCAACCAATGTGTGGGCATTCTTCCTGCGTCACTGCATGCTCTTGAATCTGAAAAGGGGATAATTTGTCCCTATCAAAGTGGCAATGAAGCCGCGTGGACGGGAATCAGCAATATTATTCCAGCAAAGAATTTACTCGATCTTATTAATCATTTTAAGGGTGATCAAATTATTTCACCGCCAGTTGCACCGACCAATATTGCAGCGCATACATTTTCAGTGGATATGAAAGAAGTTCGCGGTCAAGTCATGGCACGTCGTGGTTTAGAGATTGCGGCTGCTGGTGGGCATAATGTCTTGATGAGCGGCCCTCCTGGTGCGGGAAAATCGATGTTAGCGCAACGATTTCCAACTTTACTTCCGCCTTTGTGGCCGGAAGAAGCGCTGGAAGTTTCAATCATTCATAGTTTATCAGGATTACTGCCAGATAGCGGTCTGGTTACACAGCGTGCATATCGTGATCCACATCATTCGATATCGATGCCTGCTCTTGTTGGAGGCGGCGCCAAAGCAAAACCAGGGGAAATTTCGTTGGCGCACCATGGCGTGTTGTTTTTGGATGAACTACCAGAATTTCCGCGTTATACGCTGGAAGCACTAAGGCAACCCCTTGAAACAGGTGAGGTGCTAATTGCACGCGCTAGTAATCACGCCAGGTTCCCAGCAAAGTTTCAGTTGATTGCCGCAATGAACCCATGCCGTTGTGGGTATTTGGGCGAAGTTGAGCGTGAATGTTCAAAGGCACCTTTGTGTGGGAAAGATTATCAAGGAAAACTGTCGGGTCCGCTGCTTGATCGATTTGATTTGTTTATTCAAATGCAAAAGATTGATCCAAAAGATTTAGTGTTGGCTACGGACGATGGCGAAGATTCAGCAACAATTCGTGCGCGGATTATGTCGGCAATTGATTTCCAACATGAACGCGGTCAGCGCTATAAGAATGCTGATTTTAAAAGCGCTGAATTACTTGCGCAGCTGGAGCCTGATGAAGCATTAAGTGAATTGTTGCAAAAAGCGTTTGATCGATTCAGCTTAAGTGCACGTGGGTTTTATCGTTTGCTGAAAGTCGCGCGAACGATTGCGGATTTAGCGCATCACGAAAAAATAAACAAGGAGCATTTGCTAGAAGCGATGCAGTTTCGCATGGTGGTATAAATCTTTTGTATATTCACCTATAAAGTGCTTACTTGTCGCCGTCATTGCGAGCCTCTTTAGAGGCGTGGCAATCTAACTGCTAGCAAAAGATCGCCACGTCGTAAACTTCTCGCGATGACGAATTCATAGTTGTTTTATGGATGAGCAACTATAACAAGAAAAAAGCACGCAACCATCGGATTGCGTGCTCTCAATTTTCACTACCCCTAGAAAGGCTTAAGCGACTTTATGTCGTTGCGCTTCCAAGTGACGCGTTGTGCCTGTATCAACCTCAAGTTGCCTGTCTTTTTGACCAGCCAATTCTTTAAGGTTCTTAACAATTCCACCTGTACCAGCTGGAATCAAACGACCCACAATTACGTTTTCCTTTAGACCTGTAAGCATATCAACTTTACCAGCTACTGCTGCTTCAGTTAACACACGTGTTGTCTCCTGGAACGATGCAGCAGAAATAAATGATTTCGTGTGCAATGATGCTTTTGTAATACCTTGAAGAACAGGTGTTCCGACAGCAATGCGTTCACCATTTGCTTCAAGCGCCAAGTTAATAGCGTCCATCTCAACACGGTCAATTTGCTCACCAACGATAAGGTCTGTTGAACCTGCGTCCGTAATTTCAACCTTCTGCAACATTTGACGTACGATAACTTCAATGTGCTTGTCATTGATGCCCACACCTTGCAGACGATAAACTTGCTGAATTTCACTAACCAAGTATGCAGCCAGTGCTTCTACACCCAAAATACGCAAAATGTCATGTGGAACAGAGTTTCCATCCACAAGCAATTCACCGCGACGTACATAGTCACCTTCGTGAACAGTTACGTGACGACCCTTTGGAATGAGATATTCCATTGGCGTTGAACTGTCATCATCAGGATGCACGATAATACGACGTTTTGCCTTATAGTCTTTTCCAAACTCAACACGACCATCAAACTCGGCAATAATTGCTGCATCTTTTGGATGACGTGCTTCAAACAATTCAGAAACACGTGGCAAACCACCTGTAATGTCGCGTGTCTTTGTTGTTTCGCGTGGAATACGAGCAACGATGTCACCAGCTTTCACAGCAAAATTATTCTCAATACTGACAATTGTATCAATTGGTAGGAAATAACGTGCTTCCAATCCGTTTTGCAGGATAATCGGATTACCCTTTTCATCGCGGATACTAATCATTGGACGAAGCTCTGAGGAACGACCATGTTGCTTCCAGTCGACAACAACACGACTTGAAATACCAGTTGATTCATCAATAATTTCACGCATGGACTGACCGTCAACCAAATCAACGAAATGCCCAATACCATCTTTTTCAGTCAAGACAGGAATTGTATAAGGATCCCACTCGTACAAACGTATACCAGGTGTGACTGCATCGCCAGCTTTTACCAGCATACGCGCACCATAAGGTACTTTGTGACGCACACGTTCGCGACCTTGGTCATCCATAATATGCAATTCACCGTTACGAGAAATCATAATTGAATGATTTGCGGTGTTTGTAGCTATATTTGCATTCTGATAAACAACTTTACCAGCGAATGATGATTCAATACTTGATTGTTCTGCACCACGTTGTGCCGCACCACCAATGTGGAACGTACGCATTGTAAGCTGAGTACCAGGCTCACCAATAGACTGTGCAGCAATAACACCAACTGTTTCACCTTTGCAAACAACTGTACCGCGCGCCATATCACGACCATAACATTTCGTACATGTTCCATTAACTGTCTCACATGTCAGTACTGACCTGATCTTCATTTCATCAATGCCTGTAGCAGCCAAACGATCAACCGCTTCTTCATCAATCATATCGCCAGCTCTAACAGCAATTTCACCTGTATGTGGATTTATAACATCTTCTGCTGAACAACGGCCTAAAACGCGCTCAAGCATTGTTATAATGACGTTTGCACCTTCAGTAACTGAACGAATCATCAAACCACGTTTTGTACCGCAATCGTCTTCAGATATAATACAGTCTTGAGCAACGTCAACCAAACGACGTGTCAAGTAACCCGAGTTTGCAGTCTTCAAAGCAGTGTCTGCGAGACCCTTACGTGTACCATGTGTTGAAATAAAGTATTCAAGTACATTCAAACCTTCTTTAAAGTTTGAAATAATTGGTGTTTCGATAATGTCCCCTGATGGAGTTGCCATCAAACCACGCATACCTGAAAGCTGCTTCATCTGCGCAACAGAACCACGTGCCTTGGAATGCGTCATCATATAAACAGAGTTTACAGCTGCACTTGGATTCGTCGCTGACATTGTTTTCATCATGGCATCGGCAACACGATCCGTACAGCTTGACCAAGCGTCAACAACCTTGTTGTATTTCTCACCCTTAGTGATCAAACCATCAAGATATTGTTGTTCGAATTCAGCAACCATACCTTTAGTGCCTGCAATCAACTTATCTTTTTCTGGTGGAATAACAAGGTCATCCTTACCAAACGAAATACCGCCTTTCGTCATGTACGTAAAGCCAAGGCCCATAATACGATCAACGAAAATAACTGTTTCCTTTTGTCCGAAATGACGATAAACAGCGTCAACCATGTTACCAATTTCAGCAGATGTCAAAATTTGGTTTATTGTTTCATACGGAATCTTTGCTGATTTAGGCAAATATTGTCCCAAAATCATACGACCAGGTGTTGTTGCTATACGCTTGTATGAAAGACCACCTTCTTCATCATAAACCGCAACACGAGCGTTAATCTTAGAATGCAAATGGAGAAGATTATCCTGCATCGCATGCTCTAGCTCATTCATGTTCGCAATTGTCATGCCTTCACCTGGCAGACCATCACGTTCAAGTGACAAATAATAAAGACCTAAAACAATATCCTTTGACGGAACGATAATTGGGCGACCGTTTGCTGGGCTCAAAATATTGTTCGTTGACATCATCAAAACGCGAGATTCTAATTGTGCCTCAAGTCCCAATGGAACGTGAACAGCCATTTGGTCACCGTCAAAGTCGGCGTTAAATGCAGTACAAACAAGTGGATGCAACTGAATTGCTTTGCCTTCAATCAACATCGGCTCAAATGCCTGGATACCAAGACGGTGCAATGTTGGTGCGCGGTTCAACAAAACAGGGTGCTCACGAATAACGTCTTCCAAAACGTCCCAAACTTCTGGACGTTCTTTCTCAACCATACGCTTTGCAGCTTTCAATGTGCTTGCAAGACCATAGCGCTCAAGACGTGAGTAGATAAATGGACGGAATAATTCCAAGGCCATTTTCTTTGGCAAACCACATTGATGCAATTTTAGCTCTGGACCAACAACAATTACAGAACGGCCCGAGTAGTCAACACGCTTTCCGAGAAGGTTCTGACGGAAACGACCTTGCTTACCTTTTAGCATGTCAGCGAGTGATTTCAATGGACGCTTGTTAGCACCCGTGATCGCACGGCCACGACGACCGTTATCAAACAAAGCATCAACGGATTCTTGCAACATACGCTTTTCGTTACGCACGATAATGTCTGGCGCACGAAGTTCGATCAAGCGCTTCAAACGATTGTTACGGTTAATCACGCGACGATAAAGGTCATTCAAGTCACTCGTTGCAAAACGGCCACCATCCAATGGCACCAATGGACGAAGTTCTGGTGGAATAACAGGAATAACTTGCATAATAAGCCATTCAGGGCGTGTATTTGACGACAAGAATGCTTCAATTAATTTTAAACGCTTGAAAATTTTCTTGCGGCGAATTTCAGAAGTCGTCTCAACAAACTCGATACGAAGTGCGTCTTTTTCTGCTTCCATATCAAGCTTAAGCAAGATTTCTTTAAGTGCTTCGGCACCAATGCTTGCCACAAATGCGTCTTCTCCATACTCGTCTTGAGCACGCATGAATTCTTCTTCGCTTAACAATTGCTTATAGCGGAATGGCGTTAAGCCTGGATCAACAACAACATAGTTCTCGAAATATAAAACACGCTCAAGATCACGTAATGTGATATCAAGCAATGTACCTAAACGACTTGGAAGTGATTTTGTAAACCAAATATGCGCAACAGGTGAAGCAAGCTCAATATGCCCCATACGGTCACGACGAACTTTGCTCAATGTTACTTCAACACCGCACTTTTCGCAGACAATACCGCGATATTTCATACGCTTGTATTTACCGCACAAACATTCATAGTCCTTAATCGGACCAAAAATACGTGCGCAAAACAAGCCGTCACGTTCCGGCTTAAATGTACGATAATTTATTGTTTCTGGCTTTTTTACTTCACCAAATGACCATGAGCGAATTTGCTCAGGACTAGCAATGGAAATGCTTAAGGAATCAAAACCTGGAACAATTTCTCCAGATGATATTGCTTTATGGATCTCGCGACTCATGGACTAAACTCCTAAGAGGGGGCGCACCTACTGTGCACATTAACTCATTACAATGAACCCACTGCTTATTTGCAGCGGATTCATCTATCTCTTCTTAATTGTAATTGAACGACAAGTTCAGACCTAGGGAACGAAGTTCCTTTGCCAAAACGTTGAGTGATTCTGGTATACCGGCTTCGATATTCTCACCGCCTCTTACAATTTCTTCGTACGCCTTCATACGTCCTGCGACGTCGTCTGACTTAACAGTAAGTTTTTCTTGCAAGGTATACGCAGCACCATAAGCCTCAAGTGCCCAAACTTCCATTTCCCCGAAACGCTGCCCACCGAATTGAGCTTTACCACCCAACGGTTGTTGCGTCACAAGGCTGTATGGCCCGATTGAACGTGCGTGAATCTTATCGTCAACCAAATGGTGTAATTTCAAAACATAAATTTGACCAACGGTTACTTGACGATCAAACGCTTCACCTGAACGACCATCATACAAGGTAACCTGCCCAGATGTATCCAAACCAGCTTTTGTCAAATAATCTTCGATTTCAACTTGCTTTGCACCGTCAAAAACAGGCGTTGCCATTGGAATACCGTTTTTAAGGTTCCCAGCCATTTCCATAAGATCAACATCAGATAGCGCATTGATATCATCACGATCTGTTTTAGACATGTAAAGATCACCAAGAATATTACGAACATCTTTCGTGCCAATCTTTTCTTCTTTATAGTCTTGCAACATCGTTGTGATTTGCTTACCTAAACCAAACGTAGCCGCACCAAGATGTGTCTCAAGAATCTGACCAACGTTCATACGGGATGGAACACCAAGTGGGTTCAAAATGATATCAACGGGCGTGCCATCTTCAAGGTATGGCATATCTTCCAATGGAACAACACGGGATACAACACCCTTGTTACCATGTCGTCCAGCCATCTTATCACCTGGTTGAAGCTTACGCTTAACAGCAATAAAGACTTTAACCATCTTAAGTACCCCAGGTGGTAATTCATCACCACGGCGCAACTTCTCAACTTTGTCTTCAAATATGGCTTGAAGTTTTGCAACACACTCATCTATATGACGCTTCATTGCCTCGACATCAGTCATAATAGCTTCGTTATCAACAACAATACGGCGCCATTGACCAGGAGTGAATTCAGCTAGAATCTCGGTTGTTAGCTTTTTACCAGATTGAATGCCTGTAGGTCCTGAAACAATTTTATGACCTAACAATTTGTCTTGCAGACGTTGGTAGAAACTACGTTCTAAAATACCACGTTCATCATCAGGATCTTTTGCAAGACGTTCAATTTCTTGACGTTCAATTGCAATTGCACGTTCGTCTTTTTCCACACCACGGCGTGAGAACACACGAACTTCAACAACCGTTCCGGAAACCCCAGGTGGTACACGAAGAGAGCTATCACGAACATCTGCAGCTTTCTCACCAAAGATTGCGCGTAGCAATTTTTCTTCAGGAGTCATCGGTGTTTCACCTTTTGGTGTCACTTTACCGACAAGAATATCGCCAGGATTGACCTCTGCACCAACATAAATGATACCGGCTTCATCCAAATTACGAAGCGCTTCTTCACCAACGTTCGGAATATCACGTGATATATCTTCGTTACCAAGCTTCGTATCACGTGCCATGACTTCAAAGCCTTCGATATGAATCGAGGTAAAGACGTCATCACGTGCAATACGTTCTGAAATAACGATTGAGTCCTCAAAGTTATAACCTTGCCATGACATAAAGGCCACAAGACAGTTACGACCAAGCGCAAGTTCACCCATGTCAGTTGACGGACCGTCTGCAATAATATCACCGGCAGTAACAATATCACCTTTGCGAACAAGTGGTTTTTGGTTGATACACGTGTTCATGTTTGAACCCTGATATTTCATCAACGTGTAAATATCAACACCAATGTCACCCTTGCTATCCGCTTCGGTCGCGCGAATAACGATACGTTTACCATCAATCTGATCCACAACACCGGCGCGCTTTGCAACAATAACGGCGCCTGAATCGCGGGCAACAATATGTTCCATGCCAGTACCGACAATAGGCGCTTCAGTACGCAACAACGGAACAGCCTGACGTTGCATGTTCGAACCCATCAAGGCACGTGATGCGTCGTCGTTTTCCAAAAATGGAATGAGCGAAGCAGCAACAGATACCAACTGTTTTGGTGAAACGTCCATTAACTGAACATCTTCACGCAAAGTCATACCAACTTCACCACCACGGTGGATTGTTAGCAAATCTTCAACAAGGCGCTTGTTTTCATCAAAAGGTGCGTTTGCAGGCGCAATGTTATAACGCCCTTCTTGCATAGCAGATAGATAAACGACGTCATCTGTAACGATACCGTCAGTCACTTTGCGATATGGAGTTTCAATAAAACCATACTTGTTAATACGAGCGTATGTTGAAAGTGAGTTGATCAAACCGATATTCGGTCCTTCAGGTGTCTCAATTGGACAAATACGACCATAGTGTGTTGGGTGAACGTCTCGCACTTCAAACCCAGCGCGATCACGTGATAAACCACCTGGTCCTAATGCTGAAAGGCGACGCTTATGCGTAATTTCAGACAGTGGATTCGTTTGATCCATAAACTGTGATAATTGTGATGATCCAAAGAATTCACGAATTGCTGCAGCAACTGGCTTTGCATTGATTAAATCATTAGGCATGACTGTTTCAATATCAACAGAACCCATACGTTCTTTAATTGTGCGCTCCATACGAACAACACCAACACGGAATTGGTTTTCAATCAATTCACCAACAGAGCGAACACGACGGTTACCAAGGTTGTCAATGTCATCGACTTCACCGCGACCATCTTTAAGCTCAAGCAAGGTTTTGATAATGGCAATAATATCGCTCTTCAATAGAATACGGACAGTATCTTCAATTTCAAGACCTAGACGTGCATTCAACTTCACACGACCAACTGCTGACAAGTCATAGCGCTCTTCATCAAAGAACAAGCCTTTGAATATCGCCTCACCACCTTCAAGTGTTGGTGGCTCACCTGGACGAATTGAACGGTAAATATCCAATAACGCATCTTCACGGCTATGGTTCTTATCAGCAAGCAATGTTGCAAGCAAATAACCACCAATATTAATATGATCAACGTGCAAAACGGATAATTTATTAAGCTTCAAGGTTTCAATAAGTTCCAATGATTCCTTTGAGAGTTCATCACCGGCTTCCAAAAAGATTTCACCAGATTTCTCATCAATATAATCATTCGCAATATAGAGACCGTAAAGATCTTCTGCCGTAACAAGAACTGACTTCAAACCATCTGCTAGGAATTTCTTTGCCATGCGCGGTGTAATTTTTGTATCTTTTTCCGCAACAATGTCACCTGTTTCAGCATTAACCAAATTTTGATTTAGTTTAACGCCACGCCAGTGATCAGCAAAATAGGGCGTTGTCCAACCTTTAGCTGTTTTCGTGTATTCGATGGTATTATAGAACGTATTGAGAATTTCTTCACGAGACATACCTGTGATTGCACTTGGTGCTAACGCCTCACCTGAAGCAATACTCTTTTGACGAAGAGCACTTGTCTCGTTACTATCAAGTGCCATCAAGAATGTTGTTAATGGCAATTTACGGCGGCGGTCGATACGAACATACAAGGTATCTTTTGGATCAAATTCAAAATCAATCCACGAACCGCGATAAGGAACGACACGAGCCGCGTACAAAATCTTACCAGAACTATGAGACTTACCTTTATCATGATCGAAAAACACACCAGGACTGCGATGCATTTGTGAAACGATAACACGCTCAATACCATTAATAATAAAGGTACCGCGATCTGTCATCAATGGGACATCGCCCATGTACACATCTTGCTCTTTAATGTCGCGAATGGACCGTGACCCAGTGTCACTATCAACATCCCAAACGATTAAACGAAATGTTACGCGCAATGGTGCGGCAAAGGTCATCCCACGTTGACGGCACTCAGGCTCATCATACTTAGGTGTATCAAACTGATACTTATGAAATTCAAGCTGTGATTTACCTGAAAAATCTTTGATTGGAAATATAGAACGAAATACTTCTTGTAAGCCAACGTCTACGCGTGATTCATGCGCAGTACTTGCTTGTAAAAAACTGTCGTACGAAGATTTTTGTAATGCAATCAAATTTGGCAATGGTGCAACTTCGGTGTTACGGCCAAACGATTTACGGAATCGCTTTCGCCCTGTATAAGACCTAACCATTCAATATCCCCCGATACAAATCATCTCTAAAATAAAAATTTAACGTGAGAAGTCATAGCTTCCCCGTTACGAATAGTTTATAAAAAAATTAGTTTTTAAGACTCAATTTAAATAAAACCTTAGAATAATCACCTAATAAAAATTAGGATTTAAGTGTGGGCAAGCAAAACATGCCTGCCCCATAGTCAGAGTGCGGTTATTACTTAACCTCAACCTTAGCACCAGCTTCTTCAAGCTGTTTTCTAAGCTTTGCAGCTTCGTCTTTAGAAACGCCTTGCTTAACTGGCTTACCACCAGCTTCAGTAAGATCTTTCGCTTCCTTAAGACCCAAACCAGTAATCGCACGAACTTCTTTGATTACGTTGATTTTGTTTGCGCCAGCGTCAACAAGAATAACATCAAATTCTGTTTGTTCTTCAGCAGCAGCAGCTGGACCAGCAGCAGCAGCAGGTGCAGCAGCTGCAGCAGCGCTTACGCCCCATTTTTCTTCAAGCAACTTTGAAAGTTCTGCTGCTTCTAGTACAGTTAGTGTTGACAATTCATCAACGATTTTTGCTAATTTAGCCATTTTTACTTCTCCTAATTCGATTAATTTTGAAAATTACCCACGACCCTTGGCGGCCAAAACACGCGCAACACGTGCAGCTGGTTCCTTGGATAATACGGCAAGCTTTGTTGCAGGCGCCAAAAGCAGCCCAATAAGCTTGGATCGTAGTTCGTCCAAAGACGGTAATGTTGCTAATGATTTGACTGCAGCCGCATTGAGCACTTGCCCATTGAGACAGCCACCAACGATTTTTAACATATCGTTTGTGTTAGCAAATTTAGCAACAACCTTAGCGGCTGCAACAGGATCACTTGAATACGCGAGGGCTGTTGGGCCCACGAGCATTGGCGTTAATCCTTCGAGTGCTGTGTCTTTAACAGCGATTCGAGCCAGAGTATTTTTCAGAACCTTAAATTCAGCACCAGCATCACGCATTTGACGGCGCAAAAGTGTCGCATCAGCAACTGTTAAACCAGTTTGCTGAGTTACGATCACAACCGACGCTTGTTGCAATGTGTCACGTATATCGACGACCAATTGCTCCTTTTCTGTACGGTTCATGATTCTTACTCCTTATGAACAAACCCAGCATCACTATAATGCTGAGCAACTTATGTTACAGAAGGGTAAGACAACCACTTAATCTCTTAAGTGAAAATCTATTTTCTGTCCCTTCTGCCTCCTGTCGGCCGCCTAAAATAGAGCGATTAAACCTTGCGGAACCCACAGTCTTTGACACCACTCATAGCAATTTAATAACGAATTAAAAAATTAACTATGAACGGGACCAGCGAAGCTTTTACACTTCACTGAATTTCTTAGGTTAAGCACCCATCGTGAAGGTCACACCTGGACCTTGCGTTGAGCTCATGCTTAACTTGCGTACGTATGTACCTTTAACGCCAGCTGGACGTGCCTTTTGGATTGTGTCAACAAATACCTTAAGGTTTTCAAGCAACGCATCAGCTGTGAAACTTGCTTTACCAAAACCGCAATGAACAATACCAGCTTTTTCAGCACGATATTCAACTTGTCCACCTTTAACGGCTTTAACAGCCTCGGCAACATCCATTGTCACTGTACCAAGCTTTGGGTTAGGCATAAGGCTACGAGGGCCTAAAATCTTACCAACACGACCAACAATACCCATCATATCAGGTGTTGCGATACAACGATCAAACGGCATATTACCAGCTTGAACCATTTCCATAAGGTCTTCTGCACCAACGATGTCAGCACCAGCGGCCTTTGCTTCTTCAGCTTTTGCACCACGAGCAAACACCGCAACGCGATATGTCTTACCAGTACCGTTAGGTAACTGAACAACACCACGTAGGTTTTGGTCTGCTTTTTTAGGATCAACACCAAGGTTCATTGAAACTTCAATCGTTTCATCGAACTTAGCTTTCGCTAATGATTTAATCAATGCAATCGCTTCTTCAGCTGTATACACTTTATTTTTATCAACAGCAGCATGTGCTTGTTTTAATCTTTTTCCAATCGCCATGATTCTACTCCACCACTTCCAAGCCCATTGAACGTGCTGAACCAATGAGCATTTGGCATGCAGCATCAATATCAAGTGCATTCAAGTCAGGCATTTTAATTGCAGCAATTTCACGAATTTGCGCCATTGTTACCGAACCAACTGTTTCACGACCAGGTGTCTGTGTTCCCTTTGCGATACCAGCAGCTTTCTTTAGGAAGAATGAGTTTGGTGGTGTTTTTGTAACGAACGAAAACGTACGGTCAGCATAAACAGTGATAACAACAGGAATTGGTGTACCTGGCTCAGTTGTTTGTGTTTGCGCGTTAAATGCTTTACAAAATTCCATAATGTTCAACCCGCGTTGACCCAAAGCTGGACCAATTGGTGGGGATGGGTTGGCTTTACCAGCTGCAACCTGCAACTTGATATAACCTGTAATTTTCTTTGCCATGTTAATCCTCAGTAGTTAAATGTTTGTGTTTCTGAGTCCGTGGTACGATGCGGCAACATCTCCCACGTCTTTGGGCACCATGCCCGTCCGTTACACTTTTTCGACTTGATTAAACTCTAGCTCAACTGGCGTTGCGCGTCCAAAAATAGTAACAGATACTTTAAGTCGACCTTTTTCGTCGTCTGTGTCTTCCACAATTCCCGTAAATGATGAAAATGGTCCATCACATACACGAACCTGCTCACCCACTTCAAAAGTAGTGGTGTGGCGTGGTTTTTCAATTGATTCTTTTACTTGCGCCATGATACGTGAAACTTCACGCTCTGTAATCGGGCTTGGCTTACCATGAGCCCCTAAAAAGCTTGCAACACGCGGCACGTTAAGAACAAGCTGCCAAGCATCATCCGATAATTCCATTTTAACAAGGATATATCCAGGAAAATACTGACGCTCTGTGTTCACTTTTGCACCACGGCGCACTTCAACGACTTCTTCACATGGCACCAAAAACTCTTCAAAGTATTCGGATAAACCTTTACGTTCAGCCATTTCAGTAATTGCTTGTACGACCTTTTTTTCAAAGCCTGAGTATACGTTCACGACGTACCATCTCTTTTTTTTAGTCACTGTTGCTATATCTGTCATGAATGTGATTTAGCCTGTAATAAATTTTAATAGGGTTATGATAATTTTATCCACGATCACAAAATAAATTGCTGCGAGCATGGCGAATATAAACACAACAACGGTTGTTAGCGTTGCTTCACGGCGAGAAGGCCATGTTACTTTTTTAGTTTCTTGTTTTACCTCTTGGATAAAAGCAAGAATGCGTTTAACTAACGACTGCTTTGTTTCTGACTTCATAAACCACCTCATTCATTGTTGTTCAGAGTGGCAGGAGTGGAGGGTCTCGAACCCCCAACCTTCGGTTTTGGAGACCGACGCTCTAGCCAATTGAGCTACACTCCTAGCAACAGTATAATAAAATACTGCCATCCTTTTTACCGCACATTTGGGTGCTTTGTCCAGTGGTATTTTAGCACTGTGTAGGTTTATTTGATTTGAGACGTACCACTAGGTGTGAGAAAAAACTACATATAGCCACCAATGATGTGCACAAGGTCTCTGGGATATTGATATATAGGGTTTTCTTTGTCAGAAAAATCAGAATAAAGCCATACTAAGACAATTAGTTTACGCCACTTAGTTGCTGCTTCTAAAAGATTTTCTGTAACTTCATATCTTTCTCTATATAATACTTCACCCAGCGGCAAGCGTTTTCCTCTCACCATACCTAAGGCTGTTCTGCCCTCAGTGTTTGCAAAACTCACATCAGCTCCGTGATTTAATAATAAATCAACTATCTCAGAATGCCCAAGGAATGATGCCATATGCAAAGCTGTTATTCCATCACCTACTGTTTGATTTACAATTCCTGGATTCGCACGTAGTACGGACTCTACACCCTGCACATCTTTATTGACTGTCGCACATACAAAACGCTCTATTGTATCTCTTGGAATAGCCACACCCGCTCGATTAGAAACCTTTGGATTAACCCCCTCTTCTTCCATCCCAGAACTTGTTGTGGCAATTCCCATAGTTATGAAGGCAACACAAAGCCTGTTTTTCAAACTGTTTTTCATTTAATCAATCTTTCATAAATAATGTTTTATGGCCTAATAAAATTCATAATTTCTAAAGAAAACGCATCATACATGAGCTCTCTTCTAGTGAAACAAAAAACTATATATAAGCGCCCATGATGTGCACAAGGTCTCCGGGATATCGGTATATAAGGTTTTCTCTAGCAGAGTAATCAGAATGAAGCCATACTAAAATAATTCTGCTGTGACATTTAGTTGCTACTTCTAAAAGATTTTCTACAGTTCCATATCTCTTTCTTTCCCTTTCATTCATCAACCATAAGGGAATATCCTTCACTACACCTAAGGCTGTGCGGCCATGGCCATCTGTAAGACTCACATCCGCTCCGTGATTTAATAATAAATCAACTATCTCAGTATGCCCAAGGAATGATGCTAGATGCAAAGCTCTTGCTCCATACAAAAGGTATGATCCCGCATACATATTACAACATAGCGAATCTGGTGGCACTCTTATAGGTTCATTTACAATTTCTGGGTTAGCACGTAGTTTGGACTCCACATACTCTCTAGCACCGCTGGAAACCCCAGTCATAAACCACTCTAATGTATGACTTGAAATAGCCGTATCCGCTTTACAAGCCTTTAGATTAGCATCAGACTCTTCCATGGCATTCAATGTTATTGATGTGTGCACCAGAAGAAAACAAGCACATAATATTAATTTAAACATATTTAGTTTCATAATATATCCTCCATTGATTTTCAATAAAATTTTATTTCTCGCACAAGATACATATAAGTATAAAATTTTTATTTGTCAATTGTTATTTTAAGCTTATTGTACTTCTTCATAATTTACCAGGTTCTTAATAAATATTACGCATAAATGCCTATGAAGTTTTCTTTAAAGATTGAAATATCCCTTACAACTTCATCAAAAAACATCCCTAGTTACTCAACAAGGCTCTCTACTTTGAGGCTTCTCGCCCACGATGGGTGCGTGGAAAAGGACCTAAATACGGCGTCCAGATCAATTTGCAGAGTTTGCTCTAATTTCTCAATCAAGCCATTTATTCTAGCAGCACTTGCAAGATCTTCGGAATAATACATAGATTTAAATTTACTCAACATTTTCATGGAATCATGCATACACCGTTCCACTTCACGCTCTATCTGGCATACATTTCTTTCTTTTTTTTGACCATAGCCAGGCATAGCATTATCAAATTCTGAAGCTGACACACAGGTAACAGCTAACGCAATGCAACTAAATAACGCAAACAATTGATAAGATTTATTTATTTTTTTATAATTCTTATCTCCTAATCTTATTTAAAATATAATTACCATATATATACAAATCATCTTGATTTTAATTGGTTTATTAAATTTAAGGCTCTGAAAGAGTTTAAAATGGCTCGTGTGAGTAAAATTAACCCACATCACCCGCCGTCTGAACATCAATCACCTTTGCAACGCACGTATCTGACCAAACGTTCAGCGCGGTTTCGATCATATCAATAATGCTATAGAACGGCAAAATAAGCCCAAGTAGCGCGATTGGTACATTCATACTGGTCAACAAGCTAGCGCTAAGGAAAAAGCATCCCATTGGAACGCCGGCGTTACCAATGGCCGCGATCGTTGCAATGAAAATCCACAGCAGCATCGTTAGGATGCTAATTTCCATACCGTTGTTTTGCATTAGATAAATGACCGTTGCAAAAATAAAGGCAGCACAGCCATTCATGTTAATTGATGTACAAAGCGGCAATACAAAACGGCTAACCTTTGGTGACATACCAAGATTTTTTTCTGCTGTTTCAATGGTGATTGGCAAAGTCCCAGCAGATGATTTTGAAAAAAAGGCAACTGACAGTGCGGGCAACATTCCACGTAAGGCCTCAAAAGGCTTAACCTTATTAATATGCAAAAACGTTGGCAAAATCACCAATCCTTGCACAACGTTCGCCAACACAACAACCGCTAAATACCCGCCAAGACCACTAATATCGACTCCGCTTTTAAGCTGCACAACCGTCGTCGTGATAAACCCAAAAAGTGCGATGGGAATAATTTTCACAACCCACCCTGTCACCACAAGAAAAATACCATGACTGCCTTTAAAAAAATGCGTAATGGCGGCACGTGACTCAGCGTCTGGAATATAACGGATCGCAATACCAATCACCATGCTGACAAACAATGCACCCATGACATGATGTTCTAGGAATGGCGAAAAAATATTACTCGGAATTAAATTCATCAAATAATCAACATAATTACCCGACGAAACTGTATTGGTAGTCGCAGCTACAATATGCTTTGACGTTGCAATATTTGCTGGGGCAATTATTAAATACAAAAGAAACGCAACTGTTGCGGCTATAATCGTCGTGCTAATCGTGTAAAAAAGCGTTCTTTGCCAGATCTTTTTCATTCCTGCATCAGCATTATATTGTGACAACGTAACGATAATTGAAAGTGCTATAATTGGCAGACTTATACACTTGAAAATTTTAATAAAAACATCAGAAATCAACAACCCAAGCTTGTGCAAACTTGCACAATTTGATAATCCACTTGCAATCGCCAATGCGATAATAACAAGGTAGATAATCGCCATGTTAGGACGCTTTTTAGTTTTTAATAAGTGTTGTACGCACATAATAACCTCAACGTGAGAATGAATATTCACGATACGGTAAAGAGATGACCTTTTTCAAGCGCCATGTGCTGTGACAGTTATTTGATTTACAGCCCTCTCTTGCCATAACCCTTAATGTGTGAGAAAATTTTGCAATCACTTCATATCAACGTGGCTCCTTACAACAATGCAACATTTATCAAGAATATACGTAAAAAGATTCTTCACCTTATTATGCTTTGCTTTCTTCATGTTTTGCGCGCATGCATGCACTGCTACGTCAACGTCGCTGCTTGTACCATCAATCACGCAATCACACGCAACCCTCACGCTTAAAAGCTCCACCGAAATAATTCAACCAAATTCAGAATTTTGGCTACAGCTCGATTGGGCACTTAATCCGCATTGGTACATTTATGCGCAAAATCCAGGGGATGGTGGACTACCGCCAAGCCTTGATTTCGAACTTCCCGCTGGCATTACCGTGCTTGAAACCACGTGGCCAAAACCAAGTGATCTATCAAAAGAAGGCATGATCATTTATGGTTACAAAGATACATGCAAAGCCATGGTTCGTTTGAAAGCAGCGGCCGACTATAAACCCAGCAGCCTTGATACCATCAAACTTGCCGTGCGTTGGGGAATTTGCCATGACCAATGCATCGTTGACAATGTAACGCTGGGCTTACGCTTCCCAACAAAGGAACTGTTTGTAAAAGATTCAGCCAAGCATAGTCACGAGACTAAAACAGCGCCTCCATCCCAAAGTGATTCAACAAACAGTGCGGCTCACATATGGCTACTCCTATTCTTTGCACTTCTAGGCGGCGTACTTCTCAATTTAATGCCATGCGTTTTGCCGGTGCTTTCACTCAAATTACTTGATTTTGCAAAGCTTCGCGATTCATCCGACAGTCAACACACCATCCGCACACATGCGTTACTCTATACAGGCGGCGTCCTTGCCACATTTCAATTCTTGAACATCAGCTTATCGCTACTTCGATTACTCGGTCATCAGATCGGATGGGGTTTTCAACTGCAATCACCGCCATTTATCGTATTTCTTGCGTGTCTATTTCTGGCACTTACCCTCAATTTATTCGGCGTATTTGAAATTGGTTTACGGACAATACACTTAGAAGGAAACCTAAAAAGCGCACACAATCCCAGTTTGCAAAGTTTCTTAAAAGGTGTCCTTGCGTGCGTTGTTGCAACCCCCTGCTCTGCTCCGTTCATGGGAACAGCCATCGCAGCCTCGCTCGTGCAACCATTTTGGGTCAACACACTTATTTTCACGAGCCTTGGCATCGGCCTTTCCCTGCCCTTTTTATGCTTATCAGCTTGTCCGAAAGTCATTGACTATCTACCAAAGCCAGGTGTCTGGATGCAAAGTCTGAAACAATTTATGGGCTTTCTCATGATGGGCTCTGTTGGCTGGATGCTATGGATTTTAGATGCACGCTTTTCAGATGGTTTGTGTTGGGTACTTTTGGGGTTGTGGTGCCTTAGCCTTGGGTTCTGGTTTTATGGCAAATTATGCCCACCTATCCATTCATCATTTAAACGCAGCACCGGAGCCGCCTTATTTGCCTTATGTGGTATAAGTGCATTTATCTCGTTTCAATTCGCGCTTGACGAAACGCCGCCATCGAAAGAACAACTCGCATTCCAGCCTTACACACAAACAGCCGTCGATAAAGCCTTAGCGGACAATCGCCCTGTGTTGATCAATTTTACCGCAAGGTGGTGTGTAACATGTCAAACAAATAAAAGGTTTGTGCTTGAATCAAAAGCCGTCATTGATCAATTGAGAGCCGAAGGTGTTGTCTTATTCGAAGCCGACTGGACACATCATGATCCAGTTATTACAAAGAAACTTGAGTCATTTGGACGAAATAGCATTCCGTTGGTGGTGTATTATCCAAAAGCAAAAGGGGGGAAGCCTGCCAAGCCTGTGTTCTTATCAGCCATTTTGACAGAAAGTCAGCTGATGGAATTATTAAGTAAATAATATGATTTTATCAATTTATTAAACATTTTCATTTAAAAATACATTAGTCATACAAAATTGATTCGTGTGTTAAATGAAATTATTATCAATTATCATGCTCTTTTTATTAAGAGCCAACATATTCGCCGCCGATGACCCAATAGCCGACCAAATCAGACAGGCACAAACGGTAGGCAAAAAAATCGTTCTTGTCTTAGGCGCAACCCCGCCTGAATCTGGAAATCTAAAATTCCCAGGTTTTGATCAGGATCCATTCGTTGTTTATTTAAATGACATTCATTTTCGCGACATTGAACATCTTAGGTCCGCAGAAGCGAGTGCAGAGATAAAGGCTGATTGGGAAAAACAATTTATCCTGGGCAATTTTAATAGCTTGAGCGATCTTTCCGCTATTAAAGACAGATTTAGTACTTGCTTTGATCTAATCACACTTGATTTTTCTGTCAGCAAATTTATGGGTTTTACAGGCCAACATCTACACTATTTCCTTAAAATGCTAACCATAAGCGGAAGAATGGTATTGATCACACGCCAAGCTGCATCGTTCTAACGCTTAAAAGAGGCGATGTTGTTCAATCGATTGCATCCGATGAAGAAGCTCTAAATTTGTGTTTTGGATGGCTAGATGTTGCAGAAGAAAGATTAGAATACAAGCCATGCGTAAAAGTAAACTGGCGTCATGAGCTGTCAGCTGAATCGGCCCAGCTACTAAGGGAATTTTATGCTCAATACATTGCGGGTTGGAAGACTATTCATATGCCGGACGCATGCGAATTACACGTGGTGGAAGATAGTGTTTTTCCATATTGGCAAGCAACGGGGCATACCGATCGTGATCGATGGATTGCTGAGTTAAGGCATTATTTGGTTATGCGAAGGTTAAGCTAAGCGATAATCTGAAATTCAAAGAAAAATATTGCTATCTATTGACATTGCTTATCCTCATGCCTATATAAAAAATATCAGTTATTAAACCAGGACTTTTTACATGAAATTCATTGTTTTTACATTTTTACTAACCTTGTGCATGCGCGTATTTGCAGCAGACTCTGCATTACCTACTTTTGATCGTGAGCAACTAACGCGTGTTGGTGACGAAATTAGACAATACCAAGCCGAAGGACGAAAGGTTGTTCTTGCATTAGGTGCCGTTCGAACAGAACGCAATAATTTTAAACTTGATGCCTCAAATGGGTTTGCAGCGCCAGGTATTATTTATCTTGATTCAAGCGCGCAACGATGGCTTTCAATACAAGCATACAGAGATCAAACAGCCGAAGAAGAACTTAAAGAGAGCGGCGACGTATCTAACTGCTCTATCGATGGTGATTTCAATGACCTTAACTGCATCCAATCGATGCAAACAGCCTTTGGCGCTTGTTTTGACCTTATCGTAACGGGTACCTTCGTTCGGAAATATATGCAGATAACAGATACACATCTACAAGCTTTTTCAGCTTTGTTAAAAGTTGGCGGAACAATGATTTTTGATAATTCTGAAACGAATGTTCTTTCTACAGAATTTCAGCTGAAACAGAAAAAGGACTGGGAAGAAGAAGCAGCAAAAAAGGAACTACTATATGCAACCAAATATAAAGACCTTCCTGATACAGAAAAAAAGCCAAAATGGGTAAAATACATTAATGCTGAAGGCAAGCTAACACATTCTGAATTCGATGATGGTTACGTTAAGTACTTAGCGTTTCGTAACAATCCAGCAAGCAATTATGATGAATGTCTATCTGACTTAACCACGCATTTTTCTCAAGATACGTTACAAGCATTTCAAATCCCTCTTGAGGGTAAGGGTCCTTTGCCTCCCATAGATCATACTTGTGGGACGCGGGAAGAAATGCTAGCAAAGTGGCATGAAGATCAAAAAACTTGGGTGCAATATCAAGACGCTGCTCCAGAAATAAAAAGACTCGCTCAAGATTTTTTTGATAGACATCTTAGTGAATGGAGAACAAAAGCAGCGCGGGCGAATCTTACCATTCAAACTGAATTTGGAACATTTCCTTATTGGAGCGAAGGACACTATAATTTACCTAAGGATGCAAAAGGAATTTACCAGCCCATGCATTATCTAACGTTAACAAAAGTTGCTTAATTATATTTTGATCTAAAACAAGGGGTGTTGCACAAAACAACATCCCTTTTTTATGCCTTATCCACAAAGCTCGCGATGATTTTCTTTAAACCATGCGTTTCAAATTGAATCAACAGCTTATCGCCTTCGAATGCAAGCACTGCACCTTGCCCAAATTTCTCATGGGCAACACGATCACCGGTTTTAAAAGAATGCGTTGTAAGCAATGATTCAGGTTGTGCACTACGTGGCTTAAGCGCTTTCGCTGCGGCGCTATCATATAAATGGGATGAATTTCCCCACGGTTGACGATCGCTCGACGCACGTGATTCGCGGCCATACTGCGACCCATAGTGATTGCTCCCTTGGTCACGCATTGAACTTGCCGTAATGCCATATTGATTTTGACGCGCATCCCCACCACCAGGATTTTGGTGAATAACAACCTCTGCCGGAATCTCACGAATAAATCGTGACGGCTGTGCACTTTGCCACCCTTGTGGTTGACGCCGTTGATATGCATAACTAATGATTGCACGTTTACGCGCACGGCTAATACCCACGTACGCCAAACGACGTTCTTCTTCAAGGCCGCTGCCTCCGGCTTCGCCAAGCGCGCGTGGATGTGGGAAAAGCCCCTCCTCCCAACCAGCAAGGAAAACCGTTTCAAACTCAAGCCCCTTAGCTGCATGCAATGTCATCAGGGTAATCATATCATCTGTGTTCGGATTATTTGTATCTAGCACCAAACTAACATGCTCTAAAAAGCCGCCAAGTGTTTCAAACTGACTAATCGCTTGCACAAATTCCTTTATGTTTTCAACACGTCCTGCGGCATCAGGTGACTTATCTTGCATCCATAGACTCGTATAACCCGATTCGTCCAACATCTGTTTAACAACGTCGACATGCGACATTGTTTCAAGGTTAGATCGCCAACGATCAAGGTCAACAAAGAATTGTTTTAACGCCGTTCGTGCCGCTGCACGCAGCGGAATCTCATTTGTGGAGTCGTCTACCGCAAAACGCGCTGCCTTTGGCAAGGATATTCCCTGTTCACGTGCAAATTGATGCAAACGCTGAAGTGTTGTATCACCTAAGCCACGCTTTGGCAGATTAATAATCCGCTCGAACGCAAGGCCATCATCTGATTGCACAAGCAATCTTAGGTATGCCATGGAATCACGAATTTCAAGACGCTCATAAAAACGGGGCCCACCGATTACACGATAGGGAATTCCCATCACCATAAAACGTTCTTCGAATTCACGGGTTTGAAAGCTGGCACGCACCAAAATCGCCATTGAATTCAGATTGCTGCCATTACGCTGAAATGTTTCAATCTCGTCACCAATATAGCGTGCTTCTTCTTGGCTGTCATAACACCCACGAATGCGAATCGGTTCACCCTCACTTTGATCTGTCCAAAGCGTTTTTCCGTAACGATCACGATTGTGTGAAATCAAGCCACTTGCCGCTGCTAGAATAGGTGCTGTTGATCTATAATTTTGTTCAAGGCGAATCAACGTTGCGCCTGGAAAATCTTTCTCGAACCGCAAGATATTACCAACTTCAGCACCGCGCCAGCCATAAATCGACTGATCATCATCGCCCACGCAGCAAATATTATTCGTACCTTGTGCAAGCAAGCGAAGCCAAAGATATTGCGCACTGTTCGTATCTTGATACTCATCCACCAACAGATATTTAAACTGCTGTTGAAAATGCTTTAAAATTTCTGGATTCTGCTGAAAAATCGTTAAGTTGTGTAGCAACAAATCGCCAAAATCAGCCGCATTTAGAATTGTCAAACGTTCTTGATAATCTTTGTATAACCTTACAATCACATCATTTTCAAAACCACTCGCACGATCAGGCTTAAGCCCTTTGTCCTTCAAACGATTAATTGCAGCTGCAATTGATCTGGGCGGGAATTGCTTATCGTCAAGTTGCTCTGCCTTGATAAGTTGTTTGACCAACCTCAACTGGTCATCACTGTCTAAAATCGTAAAGTTAGACGACAGCCCTACAATTTCGGCATGACGCCGCAAAATACGGACCGCTAGGGAATGAAACGTTCCAACCCACATGCCATCGGCTGGATGCCCCAACAAACGGGAAATACGATCACGCATTTCGTGTGATGCTTTGTTTGTAAAGGTAACTGCTAGAATTTGATTGGGGAAAGCAAGTCTTTGATTTAAAATATGGGCAATTCGTGTTGTAAGAACACGTGTTTTACCAGTACCAGCACCTGCCAGCACAAGAAGCGCGCCATCCGTTTTAAGGACAGCTTCACGCTGAGGCTCATTAAGAGCCTCTAAATAGGGATATGCGGCAGCCGGAGCCATGTTGGTCGCAGCTGCAACACTCATTGTTATTCCTTAGCAGCCAAACCGAAGTTTTGGTAACGCTTACCGAACTTGCTAAGCTGACCAGCAGTGTCCATCAAACGATGGCCTGCACCAGTCCATGCTGGGTGAGACAATGGATCAATATCAAGACGCATTGTATCTCCTTCTTTGCCCCATGTTGTACGTGTATTAAATGATGTCCCATCCGTCAAGACGACAGTAATGCCGTGATAATCTGGGTGAATTCCTTCTTTCATAATTACTTCTTCACATAAAAACTTTGTTAGAACTATACCTCAAATGGGAGACCTAATGCAAGCGATAGTTTTAATTTTTTGCGGCCGCACATCGCAAATAATAGGAAAGACGTGCCACTATAAATCTCTCACCCAGATATTCATGACGTTATCCATAAGCAATGCAGCTCCGTCACTTTGGATTACAGACCAAGGTATAGTAATTGTTTGTTCAATTTTTGCAAACCCAAGCACTTTACACAAGCTTGAGACATCACGGTATCTAGCAGGCTTCAAAGGATGGTCTGCCGCACGTTGCACCGTAATACAGCACACACTTGCATACCCCATTTCTTTTATAAGATGAAAATATTCAAAACACTTTTGAATACCATCTCTGCCTCTAAAGGATTCAGCAAAAATCATTTCACCAATATAAAACGCTTTCTCTGGACACTTCAGAACAGCGCTAAATTCAGAAGAATAACTAGACTCAGATATACTTACACCTGTTAAGAAACCACCAAAATTCTTGTTTTTATCTTTTAATACTAAAACATGCCCCGTAGGTGAATCAATATAACGCCTTACAGAGCCCATTTCCTCTTCCCTAGTGTCGTCACATAAATAAGGAAACACACGGAAATACTTCAAACGAAAGTCAATCATTTGTTCAACATAGGGTTCTATAGCAGAACCCTTTAGTAGCTCCACATGAAACCCCAATGATCCAACAACAGACGTGCCACATTCATTCTCTAGCATTTAAAAACTCCAAAAAGCAACAATGCAACTATTGCCTTTCAATAACTATAATTTTAAATGTAACACAAAAATCAACAATATTCCATAATAAAAAATAATCATTTATATTGCCATTTATTAATATAAAAAGGAAATCTCTACGTTTACGCTACTTGCATTTTCTTAAACAATTGGCCAAGGAATTGAAATTGTGACTCAAACAAGATCTCTAAGCAAGCAAATATTTTAAGAAATTTTTACTTTTAATGTGGATGATTGCATAAAATCATTTAACACATTACAAATTGACTTTAAATCCAGAAACATTGCCTCTGGCACGCTACCCATAAGAGGCATATCACTTGCACCAACACCGATTGCACGCACACCGGCTGCCTTTGCAGCGGCCCAATCAGCAGGCGTATCACCAATCATCCAAACATCCGTCGATGGCAATACATTTAATTGATCGAGCGCTAACAACAGCGGCGCAGCATCAGGCTTATCACGCACAGCATCGCCGGCTCCAACAACAGCACCAAATATATCAGATAAGCCTAAATATTCAACCTCCTTAACCAACAGTGGCTTTGTTTTATTACTCACAAGAGCAATTGGGATGCTATGTTCAGCCAAATCTTTCAACAAATCAATTGCAGATGGCAACATAACAAGATCGTTCAGATGCCGATCATGTATGTATTCATAAAAATCATCCAACGCAGCTTGCCAATCATTTGGAAAAAGCTTTGGAAATGCTTCACGGCCTGATTCGTGGCAGCGGTCTTTTACTTCGTCCAGAGTCCAGGGTGTCAATCCACGCTTTTCAAAAACGACACGCATGCCCCCGTGAATTAAAGGCCATGTATCAACAAGCGTATTATCCCAATCAAAAAGAATGGCTTTGGGCGTTGTGGTAAACATACTATATCTTTCTAACGATACCCTCGTGCAACCGCAGCATCACGCATCTGACGATATTCCTCAATGGGTATGATTTTTGTGGCTATATCCGTGAACAATACACCATCAAGATGATCAATCTCATGTTGAATAAGGCGTGCTAAAAATCCTTCGACTTCTCCTGTAACAAACGTGCCATCAACAGCGTATGCTTCGTATTTAATCTTTTTATATCGTTTAACAAGCCCTGCAACACCTTCTACCGAGAAACACCCCTCATAATCCTCATGATAGCCAGCCGCCTCAACACCAATAAATTTGGGATTAATCCAGATTGTCTTCGGCATCGTATCTGTTAAATCAGGACGCCATATTTTTGTTTCTGGGTCAGCTTTGGCAGCAAATACAATGATTCTTTTCGCAAGTCCTATTTGAACCGCTGCAAGCCCGTAACAATTTCCTTCGGCATCAAATTTCCGCGAGAGTGTATCTATGTCAATGCGATCTTGCACGCTGAATGGAATAGAAACAGGCGCCGCTGGCGTTCGCAGCATTGATGGAACATCTTTTGTTTTTACCGGACTGCACGTAACATATTCTGGCAATGCAGTTTCGTGCACTGTCGTACACGCTGTCATTAATGCCGTCATTATAACTCCAATCAAACAATATAAATTTTTCATTTTTCCTCA
>CAIOTO010000024.1 GCA_903861255.1 uncultured Alphaproteobacteria bacterium
TGAGCAAGAAGCACAAGAAGCTGCTGCAAAAGCAAAAGCTGAGCAAGAAGCACAAGAAGCTGCTGCAAAAGCAAAAGCTGAGCAAGAAGAGAAAGACCTTGAAGATGCTCGTATAGCGAAAGAAGCTCAAAGACAAGCGGATCAAGCAATACTTGCTAAAAAACCAATAGCACCTACAGCTCCAGTTGCACAAGTAACGTTGAAACATGATTATACTGCTTCAACATTACCTGAAGAAATGAAAGTAAAAAAACGTACACAAAAAAGTACGATTTCGGAATTAAATACGGGGAGAGCAGCTCGTCTGAATGCGTCTAATATTGAACAAAATAAAGCTGAAGAAGAAAGATTTACTCGTGAATCCGAACAGTACAACCTTGCTTTAGTTGCATACCTTAGTGAAAAAGCTGAATATGATGCTGCATTTGCGAGAGAAGAAGTTGCTAAAGCTTCAAGTACAACTGCTTAACATACACTGGTGGTGAATAAGATATGTTTGGTTTTGACTCCTCAGGCCAAAAAAAAACTTAAGCTAAACTACTAATATCACTAAATAAAAGGCAGTCTCCAAGGGCTGCCTTTTTTGTATGCGTATTAGTGATGATGTTCGTCCATAAAATGGTTACGCACCGCAGTTTACGACGCTGTGATCTTGTGCTTACACAGTCAGATTGCCGCGCACAGCGAATAATGACACACATAGCTCTTATTAAAAAGGGGAGGACAATATTCCTACAATGCATGATCTTACCTCTTCCTTATGTCATCTTCGGACTTGATCCGAAGATCTTTACACTTGGAACGGCATACAGCCTTCTTGCTGCACGTATTGATATATACACATAACTGTTTGCCTTTGAAGTATGAGAGATCTTCTGATCAAGTCCGAAGATGGCACATTTTTGGATTTAACAAAATTTACTCGCTTGTCTTTTCATAAGAGCCAGATAAAAACTAAAAAAGTTAAGCTCAATCACCTTACTTCCTCATCGTGACAAAAGAAATAACAAACAAAAAAATTAACCTAAAAATTAAATTGATCTTTCTTGTTTCTTCATGTTAGAAGTGGGTTGTCATTCTGACATTAACAACTTAAAAGGGCGGAAAAATGAAAATTAAATTTTATTTAGCACTAATAACACTCACGCTTTTCACATCAATGCATTGTGTTGCATCGGCAGCAGTGGAGCTTGATGTCACAACATCCGTTCAAACAGCAGAGGCCGCAGCGGTCAGCTACCTCACCACACATGACGCTGCACGTCGCGATTCTTATACGGCGAACCCCGGTGAAATTGCACTTTATAAAGAACCCACACAAAAAATCAGCAGTTTTCTTTCCGCTAAAAAAAATGTGAATCTAAAGGCGCATGCCTCTAAGGAAACAAAGGAATCACTTATAACAATTGCAATCGGTGAAAAAATTACGCATTTCGGTGCAGCTGCGGATTATCTGCTGAAAGATAAACTGGCTGAAAATAACCTACTGACGCTCGATCGCAATGATCCTTATTACGGCCACTTTCGCGTCTTGTCGCTTATGAATGACATCGCAATGCAATTGGTGAGCTCTGTTTTTGGTGCTGATTTTAATATTGATACTGCAATTCGTGGAATTGACAGTAGACTACTGATCGAAATCGAACGTTTAAGCAACATAACACGCGATATGTTTAAGACTTGTTTTGATAGCGCTTATGACAATCATAAAATCGGCATCGCCAAACATATTGAAAAATTAACCGCTACTACTGTAGAGCCGACAATTGATCTTCAAAGTGCCGCTTTGGTATCGAGCGCTATTATGCCTGAAATTATTGATTCAAGTACTGATGGATTAAACTCAGATGGCGATCCTTTATCTCTCGCAGTACTGACCACAGATCAAGAAAGTTCAAAAGCTGATGATGTGGAACATAAAAGTGACACAGCAAACGGATCATCCACATTAGTTGTTTCTTCTGGAAGTGGTGATTTAAATCTAGGTGAAAGTAAAGTAGTTGCGGATGATGTGCAAACTGTTGTACTCAAAGCAGAGGACGAACTAGTTGATTCTACTGGGCTGAACACACAATCATCTGCAATACTAACTAAAGTCTCCGCGTTTGTTCGTATAACTACTGCGCAAGAAGTTACTAACGCTTTAAAAGCGATTACGACAAAAAAGAATGAATATAAACAGTTTCATAATATTTCAACAACAAAATCTGTAAATAATACGACACATCCGGAACTAATATTGATTAGTAATTATAAAAAAGCGCTTGAAGCTTTTAGTAGAACAAAATCATTTACTCAAATTAATGCAGCTAAAGAAGCATATGAAGCTTACATGCTAACAAAAAGTGCAACAGAAAGCACTGGCGATGTATCGAGAAGAAACTCTGATGCATCTAGCGCCGCTGGTTCTACGAGAGTGCTAACAAGACGACCAAGCCTTTTTGGAATAACCTTTTAGATAAACCAAATTTTCTACACACCACCACTTTTGTCATACCTGCGAAAGTGTTACTACTCTGTGCCAACCTAACTGTCTTCCCCGCGCAGGCGGGGATCCAGTTGCATTTTAAGTGCTATTTGAAATCGCGTGTTTTTGATTACTGCCTGGATTCCCGCCTTCGCGGGAAAGACAAGGGGTTAAGCAAATTTCCTGCGCATCGTCATTGCGAGGAAGTGCTAGCTTCCGTGGCAATCTGGCCGCTTAAATACAAGATCGCCACGTCGTAAACTCCTCCATCCTTGGCCTCAAGGGCTTCGGCCTGTCAGGCTGCGATGACGAATTCATTATTAATTTAAACATGAACGCTATAAATAAGAACACTCATGCCCGCAAATCATACATCAGTTCAAGCTATAGCCTTAATAATGGCATCCAAACCCGGCAGATGCTTAATCGGGCCAAGCGCCGTTAACGTTGGCTTCTTCTTCAAAATCGTAGACGCAACCCGCAGCAAGTCATCTTTTGTAACGGCATCAATATGCGCGCAGACCTCTTCAGGTGATACAGGTGTCCCATAAATCAACATTTGATTCGCCAATCGTTCGCACCGATTTGATGTGCTCTCAAGCCCCATCATCATGCCTGCTTTGATTTGTGTTTTTGCACGTTTAATTTCGACATCCAATACATCTACTGACATCTTACGAAGCTCTTCACACATCACCGGCACAAGCTCTGCCACTTCTTTCTCGCCGGTGCCTGCATAAATTTGGAATACACCTGAATCGCGATAACTCGACGTACTCGACTGCACCGTATACACTAGGCCACGTTTTTCACGAATTTCTTGAAACAAACGTGATGACATACCCCCGCCTAAAATCGTCGAATACACCATCATGCTGTAATAATCAGGATGCTGAAATGGCACGCCCTCAAAACCGAGGATAATATGCGCTTGCTCAAGTTCTTTTTCCTGACGGAAGTCCCCTCCCCCATATACCGCTGGCTTTGGCGTCAAAGGGCGATCTTTTTGCATGACATTAAAATGCTGCTCGCAAAGTGCAACCACAGCGTCATGCGATACATTGCCCGCTGCTGAAAACACCATGTTCGACAAGCTGTAATTATCATTCATATATCCACGCACTTGTTCAGGTGTTAACGCGCGAATTACATCTTCAGTTCCAAGCGTTGGCCAACCCATTGGTTGGTCTGGGTAACAGGTCTCTTGGAAATAATCAAAAACGACATCATCAGGCGTATCATTAGTCTGCCCAATTTCTTGGATAATCACACCGCGTTCACGTTCAAACTCTTCAGCATCAAATGTTGAATGTTGCAAAATATCTGCCAAGATATCAACTGCCAATGGCAGATCATCTTTTAAGATTCGCGCATAATAGGCTGTCACTTCACGTGCGGTATAGGCATTAAGGTACCCACCGACCGATTCAATTTCTTCGGCAATTTGCACAGCCGTACGACGTTTTGTTCCCTTAAATGCCATGTGTTCCAACATGTGCGCAATACCATTGATGTCTTTTGTTTCGTGACGTGTGCCTACATTGAACCAAGCGCCACACGAAATTGTTTGCACCGAATCATTTGTATCTGTGACAACGCGAAGCCCGCTATCAAGTGTTGTTATGCGTATGGTCATAAGGGTTTTCTCACATTAATTTTATAAATTACGTAGTTTGAGAGTAACGCGTTTTAGAACAAAGGTAAATCCATGCTGATAAACCCACATATTTTCAATGGTTTTTGCTTAAAACCTAAGTTACACTAGTGTTAATTCTTTTAATAAAACCTGGACATTATTCTTTATGAAATCGCTTGCTGACATTCGCCGCACCTTTATTGATTATTTCGTCAAAAACGGACACACGCATGTGGCCTCTAGCCCGCTTGTGCCACAAAATGATCCGACACTCATGTTCACAGCGGCCGGCATGGTGCAGTTTAAAGATCTGTTCACCGGCATGGAAAAGCGCAGTTATACACGTGCAGTGACGTCACAGAAATGCGTTCGTGCAGGCGGAAAACATAATGACCTTGATAACGTTGGATACACGGCGCGTCACCATACGTTTTTTGAAATGCTTGGGAACTTTTCGTTTGGGGATTATTTCAAAGAAGAGGCTATTTATCTAGCGCACAATCTGATCACAAAAGATTTTGGACTTGACCAAAAACGCCTCGTTATAACCGTTTATGCTGATGATGACGAAGCAGTATCCCTTTGGAAAAAAATCGGCGGCTATACAGACGACAAAATTATTCGAATAGCCACATCTGATAATTTCTGGTCAATGGGTGATACCGGCCCTTGCGGACCGTGTTCGGAAATTTTCTTTGATCATGGTGATAAAATCGCAGGTGGTCCTCCGGGTTCACCAGATGAAGACGGCGATCGATTCATCGAAATCTGGAACCTTGTGTTCATGCAGTTTGAACAAATGGCCGACGGCACACGCGTTAAATTACCGAATCCATCCATTGATACCGGTATGGGGTTAGAGCGCGTTTCATCTGTTCTTCAAGGCAAGCAGAACAACTTTGACACCGACTTATTTGCAGCACTCATTGATGCATCAAAGTCTCTAACGGGCAATAGCAACCTTCGTCAATCACACAACGTTATAGCAGATCACCTACGTGCAAGCGCGTTTTTGATTGCAGACGGCGTATTACCTTCAAACGAAGGACGTGGTTATGTGCTGCGCCGAATCATGCGCCGCGGTATGCGTCATGCTCATATCTTGGGTGCGAAAGCTCCATTGATGTGGCAACTGGTACCTACGCTTATCCAGCAAATGGGCGAAACATTTCCTGAGATTTGCCGTACAAAAACACTTATTGAACAAACGCTATTGCTTGAAGAAGAACGCTTCCGCCAAACACTAGACCGCGGCCTTAAAGTACTCAATGAAAGTACAAGTACGCTTGGCGCCAATGTACAACTTCCCGGTGATGTTGCTTTTCGTTTATATGACACCTATGGATTCCCGCTTGATCTAACGCAAGATGTTTTGCGCGGAGAAAATCGCGAAGTTGACGTGGCTGGTTTTAATACGCACATGGAAGAACAACGCAAAAAAGCCCGCGCGTCATGGGTTGGTACCGGCGATAATGTGCAGGAACAAATTTGGTTTGATATCCGCGAGCAACATGGCGCTACTGAATTTTTGGGTTACACCACAGCAGCGGCCGAGGCTGTCATTCAAGCCATTGTTAAAGATGGTAAATGCGTGACAGAGGCAAAAACCGGCGACCAAGTTTGGTTGCTATTGAATCAAACTCCGTTTTACGCAGAATCCGGCGGCCAAGTTGGGGATACGGGCATAATCAAAAGCATAGTAGATGAGAATGGATTCACGCTCAATGTAACCGATTGCGTTAAAAAAGTTGATACACTTTTTGCACATCTGGCAACGGTTACTAACGGTACTGTTAAAACAGGGGCAGCAGTTAAAACCATTGTCGACATCGGTCGTCGCAATCAAATCGCAGCGAATCATTCAGCAACGCATTTGCTGCAAGCAGCACTCCGTACCGTACTGGGCGACCATGTTTGTCAAAAGGGTTCACTGGTTGATGCGAATCGCCTTCGTTTTGACTTTACGCATCAAAAAGCATTGACGGATGCCGAATGGACTGCCGTTGAACACATGGTAAATCAACAAATTCAGACGAATCAAACGACCGTCACCAAGCTTGCAACCCCTGAGAAAGCCATCGAAGCAGGTGCTATGGCACTGTTTGGTGAACGGTATGGGGATGAAGTACGTGTTGTATCGTTGGGTGACGAGCGTTTCTCGGTAGAGCTATGTGGCGGCATTCATGTTAAAGCCACCGGGGATATTGGAATTTTAAAGCTAATGTCAGAGAGCAGCGTATCATCAGGTGTGCGACGTATTGAGGCAATTACAAGCGTTTCTGTGTTAGCGCTTTTAAACTCAACTGAAGATACATTGGATATTGAACGTGAACAAAACCGGAAAACAGTGAATGATCTTAATAAACAAATTCAAGATTTAAAAAAAGAACTTGCACTTAAATCAGGAGGAGAATCAGCCAGTACATCGATCATTTCCTTTGGCGCCTACAAAGCAGCAGTCAGACATCTTACCAATGTATCAGCTAAAGATTTAAAATCCATCGCAGACCAATTAAAAACGGAACTTGGTAGCGGCATAGCAATCGTGACAAGTGTTGACGAAGGAAAAGTTTCATTGGTCGTTGGTGTAACGCCTGACTTAACGGTGCACATAAGTGCCGTTGATTTAGCACGCCGCGGCGCTGAGATTTTAGGCGGTCAAGGCGGCGGCGGCAGACCTGATTTGGCGCAAGCCGGCGGCGTCAACGCGGATGCAATTAGTGGCTTGGTCGAGAAATTGGTTGTGGGGTTGTAGGTGATAAGACTGCAATATAAAATCACCATATTGGTATTAACGTATGATTGAACTTAATTTTTTGGAGAGAATTTCTCAAATGTGGGGATTATAATTTAACATTTCAAAAAAGACTAAAATATCACAACATTAACAAAAGAAAGAACCAACTTTATCTAAAAAGTTTTTTTTAATGTGAGGTTTTTGCAAAATGTTTCCTTCAAATAAATCTCCATTAGGTTGATTTATTTGAAAACCCTTTAAAATAGCAACTGCATTGGGAACTATTTTCAACCATGTTAAATTATAATCTTGCGTTGTCGGAATATAAAATACGCCTGTCACAAAACAATTATAACCGTATTCATTAACAGGCAAAGGGTGTTCGTCTTTTATAAGTAATAGTATTTTTTTTTGAAAACCTAACGCTTTTAATGTATTTGGGGTGCAAAGAATAGAATTATTTGAAGGTCTTGATTTTAAAAGAATCCCAGACGGAAAAGGTGTTCTTAACAGCAACTCTCCTTCTTGGAGATACTTACCTTTTAATTGTAAATCATAATGACAATCTTGATCTGAATCCAGAATTTGTTTATCAATTAAATTCTGGAAAGCAAAATCTGGATCTCTACATGATTTAAAATCTTCTTGATATAAAATTCCCAGAATATTTTTTTCTTTTTTATTATGATCAATAATAACTTCAGCCACACTGTAATACAATCCATCAATTAGATCCTCTGAGGGCTGATCTTGAACAAAATTATTGTTACCTTTTAGTATTCTAAGTAGAATTTCTCTCGACCATAGATCATCAGGAATATCTTCAATTTTTGTTGGAAACCGAGTTGCTTGAAAACCATTTTTAAAAACAAAAAACCAAAATGCATCTGCTGGTAATTTTTCTATATATTGAGGGTGTACATTCATATCACACAACCTTTTTACAATTTATTCTTAAGGATCTCACTGCAAATATAAAGAGAAAAATGCAAAGCTACAACAACATATTTTTGGCTCTTGTATGAAATAACAGGTGTAAAACCTACCCACAGCTCTCACGTGCCCAAGCATTAACCGCTTGCAACGCTTCGCCTTCCGCCGACCCAACAAAAGCATAGTTTTCAATAACCGCATTACCCTTAACCAAAACGGTGTGTGGCTTAACATCAGGTGCATTATTAATCAACACCGACTTCAACCGACCATACGCGAGCGGCGTAAATGCTGGCAGATTTAAATCCCACAGCAACACATCAGTCCGCGCACCAACCTCTAACGTACCATGTTGCCCAGACCCAATAATCGCGTGACCACTCACAGTCATCCATTCGAACACCGTATCGATCAAAAACAATGCAGGGTCTTTGTGCAATGCGCTTTGCAACAACAGTGCAAAATACGCCTCGTTCAAAATGTTATTCGTATTGTTATTACTGCACGCATCGGTGCCCAAACCAATGGTTACACCGGCCTGATGAAAAGCCCGCATCGGCGCAATTCCAACGCCTGTTTTTGCATTACTGACCGGGCAATGTGTCACAGTCGCACCTGCAGCCGCAATCAATTGCACCTCTTCATCATCAACCGTCGTTGCATGAATCAAATTCCATCGTTCATTAAGCACACCAAGATGCGCTAACAGACGTACCGGCGTAAACCCACGGTTCTGCAGGCATTTTTCGACACAATCGCTGCCCTCGCTCATATGGATATTCACACGTGTGCCATACCGTTTGGCAATATCATCAAACAGCAAAAGTAAATCATTCGACGCCGTTAAAATCGACGCAGAACCTATATGAATTTTGAGGTCATCTGAATTATGTGTATACAATTCAGCGAATTCTTTTTCAACATCAGCCAAGCTAATCTGCGACGGTGTATTGCCTGCCCCTTCCCACACATCATTAAAGACGCATGAAATCGCACCTGTTAGCTCAAGATCCTTAAACGCACGTATGGCCGGCATCGGATTCGATGCAATCGCGTACATCGATGTTGCACCACTTTTCAGTGCATCAATCAATACACATATGGCTTGCGCGTAACGATCATCATCGGTTTTTTTATGTTGTGTATGCATCGTGCTGAGCAATTCAGAAATGGGCAGACCATCCAGCATTCTGCGATCAGATAACTGATTGGGGTGAATATGGCTATTCACAAATCCACATGTTACATAAAACTGTGCATGTCCAATATCACGCGTTTGAATTTCAGACGATTCAATGTGTGCTATCAATCCATTTTCAATATGAATCGTGGCCAAGCGATACGTTTCATTTAAGCCATCGATCAACACATCTTTCAAAATAGTGGGCATAATTTCTTATATAAGCTAACGCGTACCATAATCTCAGAGTGCAATGGTTCAAAAGAAATTGCAAGGTTGCAATCTGCATCAATCTCAGACTTATCTCATTCAAAACTCAACGTTTTGGTGAAATAAAAAAGGGGAATTATCCCCCTTTATCTCAAAACCTCCTAAGAAAGAAAGCCGTATGATTCAGAATCAAACTATTAATATTTACTCCCTCTTTGATTTTCAAACTCTCTTCGCATTGCATCGGTAAAATCGTGCTCAAACACCTGAAATTCGGCTTGATAATAAACGATAACGTGCTCCGCCAGTGGCATGCCATCGTGATTATAGCGCCTTACCAAATTCCCCCGATCGTCACGAGATAGCATATGTTCGTCTTTTTTATACATGCGGCCATCAGGCAATCGAATATGAATATCTTCATTATAAACTTGACCATCCTCAACTTTAGTTCGGCGATAGAGATCATCATAATAGGCTTCGTAACGTTGCCATAATTCAGGTTGACCACCATCATGTTCCAAGCAACGTTGAATCAATTTTCTTACTTCCCCTTCTTCTTCTCGCTTCATTCTAGAAAAAAGTTGTTGTGCGCGAAAAGCAGCAGATTCAATACGTGCTCTAACATCTACAGCTGATGAATCTACATCTATACCAGCAATAAGAGGTTTTAACCTTGACTCTGGCAAATGCCACGACAACATTTTCAACAATTCACCCGACATACGTGTTTGGCAATGGGTATCAACTCCCCCTGCTGAAACTTCTGAGGCTTCAAGGAGAGCAAGAACAACCGACATTCGATAATCGCTATCTTCACTTTGCCTGCTTGCTTCGTCTTCGTATACTTTTCCGTGTGATAAATTTTTCATAAAAGCCCATGTACGCCCCAGCATTTCATCACCTTTAGGAGAATCTGGCTTTGCATAATACATTGGTGAACTAAGGTAGGGCTGAAAAGTACCTTGCGTTTCCTCATCTTTTTGCTCTAACCCAAGCATTTGCTTGATGATACTAACAACTCGCGCCCCAGCAATATCCTGTTCATTAAGCCTGATATTAGAATGTGCAACAACATCATCAAGATATGCTATAAAATCCTCAACTTCGATATTTGTTTTATGACCTTGCCTAGCTTCTTGATTATTGTAGATTGTTCGCCCAATGTCGGTTTGAGCTGGCTCAGCAGTAAGCCCCCACAAAAGCGGACGATCAAGCTCGTATACATCATCAAAATCATGAGCATTGGCAATAGCTCCCACTGCCTGTTGTGCTTGACGCATAAAAGGATCCTGCGCATATAAAACGCGCAGTTGATCATTGAGCGTCGTTTCACAATACATTGAAATAGAACGCTCGAAATTCTCTTGGCCAGCCTTTAAATCACCATCAACACGCATATAACGAAGATAATCACGTGATAAATATGAATGATAAATATCAAACTTTGTTTTCTTATATTGAATTACATTTTTTCTATGATGAGTGAGAAATAAATTAAAATCTTCTATTTTGTTAGATTGATATATAGCAAGAAGATCTTTCATGGCTTTTGTTCTTCTTCCATCTAAACATGATCCTTCAAGATGTGGTTCACAAAA
>CAIOTO010000025.1 GCA_903861255.1 uncultured Alphaproteobacteria bacterium
TTTCAGGTTTTTAAAATAATTGATGTTGATTTCTTGGATTATGCTTTCTGAGTGATTGCAATCACTAGGTTTCTCACGGTGATTTCGCTCTTTTTATGAAAGATTAATTTATGAATATGCGTCTTTTTATTTTGATACACAGATGCTGAGATTTCAAAAAGTTATGCTTCAATTTTAAATGGTGAATCAATTAATCCATTTAATAATTCACGTAAGTGTTCTTTTAGACGTAATAAGCCTTCTTCTGAAAAACTTTCAAAACGTGCGACTAAAATAGGTGTTGTGTTTGATGCCCTGAGAAGCCACCAACCATCTTTTGTTCGCAAACGAATGCCATCAATAGCGCAGAAATCGATAGATGCGTTTTTTAGCTTTTTCTTAACCGTTTCGATTACATCAAATTTTTCAGTATCTGGGCATGGAATTTTTATTTCTGGTGATGCATGAAAATGGGGGATTAAGTCTAAAAATTGTCCAACGTCATAGCCAAGTGATGTTAATTCAAGGATGCGTATTGCGGCATAAATGCCGTCATCAAATCCATAGTAACGATCTTTGAAAAAGAAATGCCCACTCATTTCTCCACCAAAAATAGCGCCTGTTTTTGGCATGATTGATTTGAAATGTGAATGTCCAGTCGGTGCCATAATGGCTTGGCCGCCGGCGGCCTCGACTGAGTCAAAAAGAAGCTGACTTGTTTTTACGTCTGCAACAATAGTTGCGCCTGGATTTGTTTTAAGGATAGCCATCGCAAAAAAGAGTGTGAGTTGATCACCCCAAATAACACGACCTTGACGATCAATAATTCCTAATCGATCACCGTCACCATCAAAGGCAAGTCCAAGATCTAGTTTTTCACTTTTAACGCGTCGGATTAATTCTTCTAGATTGGCCGGGTCAGCTGGATCTGGATGATGATTTGGAAAAGTCTCATCAATTTCAGAATAAAGCAATTGCACATGAATCGTGGATGGAAGTTTTTTTGTAAGGAGTTCCAGAACCTCGCCTGTCGCACCATTGCCGCAATCAATACCAACACGAAGGCCAACTTCTCCCCAATTTAGATCTTTTATGAGACGTTGTATGTATGCTGCCATAACGCAAATTGACGAAACTTTACCTGGCATTCTGACGGGTACATTATTCAAGGTTTCATCGTTAAGGCTTTGAATATCTTTCCCATAAAATGGACGATCTGAAAGTGTTATTTTAAATCCATTATCGGCCGGTGGGTTATGTGAACCGGTTATCATAATGCCAGCATCAAGGTTTAGCTGTTGAACAGCAAAATAGAGCATAGGTGTTGGGCCACGGCCAATATCTGTTACATCAATGCCTTGTGATAAAAGACCTTCGATAAGTCCGTCGCGAAGCGTTGGCGAACTTAAACGCCCATCATAGCCTACAGCAATCGTTGACTTGTCATTTAAGGCAAGCCACGCGCCAAATTTCTTTCCAATGGCTAGGGCAACATCGCGGGACAGCGTTGTACCAAAGGTTCCTCTTATATCATATGCACGTAAGATCGTAGGTTCAATCATAAGAATTCTTCTTTAAAGGGAAGCCATTTTATGGCTGTAAATTTAATTAATTTTGTAGCATTCTCAGGGGTTAAAGGCAGCTATATCACGAATGATTATAAAGTAGTCAGTGAAAATAAGCTATTCTTCTTGTGGTGTTACGCACAGAAACATAACGCAGAGAATTTACGACGCAGCATGCCCAAGCTGTTCTTGAAAACCCATTAAAGTCAATCCCCCGCCAGAATGGATAAGCAAACAGTTACCTTTAATGTTTTCTTGCGTAATAATGCGACGTGATTCTAGAAACAATTTTACCGAGTAAACAGGATCTGTTAGAAAACCTTCTGTGCGCATGATACGCCCTATTTCGTCAAAGATTGTTTTGTTGGTAGAACCAAAGGCACGACTGACGTGTGGGCGATAAAGTTTTAATTTTTCTTTCACAAAAAGCCATTTCATTTGCCCCCCAATCAAAGACTCAAATTGTGTATTAATGGTGGAAAGTGTTTCTAAGAATTCCTTTTCTTCTTCTGCCATTAGAACCACATGAATGTTCGTTTCTTTGTTGAGCCAAGCAAACGCGAGTACTGTTGCACATGCCATCATGCCGGTACCAGAATCGATGAAAATATGTTCAAATGTTATGTTTGATTGACGCTCATTTTCAATGATATCAAGAGCAAGGGTTAACGCACCTGGTAATGATTCAGGAACTGATGCACCTTCCGGAATGATCACTGTTCTCTTTGATTGCTTTTTTGCATAAAGTGCAGCTTTTTCTTGAACGTTTGGCCATTCATCGCGGCTAATCCAATGGATCGAATCGTTTGAAACCATCAGTGAGCTTAGTAAAAAATTGCCGATTTTTTTTGTATCAGTATCGCCATGTAAAAAAAGCGTAGGTTGAATGCTGTTTTCGATCAGCAACTGCGTTAATCCGACGATATTATTGGAATAGGCACCGCCAATCAAAATGGCTTCTTTAATTTTATTTGCTAGTAGGTGAGGAACGAGAGAGCTATATTTACGGATTTTAAACCCAGATATGCCAAACCCAAGTTCATCTTCCCGTTTAACAAAGCAAGGTGTTTGTGTGTCGCCAAATGTTTTAAGTGGATGGACCCGTGAATGTGAAGGGTAGGGCGCTAATGCCCCTATGCAGTTTTTTAGGTGAAGTATTTGCTGATTAAATATAGATTCAAATGATAAATCATTCGTTAGCATAGTCGTAAATTCCTTGCCGAAAAATCTAATGTCTTGCTATATTTATTTGCACAAATGACACAAGGTATCACAATATGAAACGCCAAGGCTTAATTCTACTACTGAATCAATATAATCCGTCTGATGCTGAAATTACTATAAAAAATGATATGCTTAGTTTTATCGATGCTAATGAAGATTGCTTTGAGCGTTCGCTTGAAATAGGCCATATAACAGGCTCTTCATGGCTTTTAAATAAAGCAGGTGATAAGGCGCTGTTGATGCATCACCGAAAACTTAACAAGTGGCTGCAACTAGGTGGGCATGCTGATGGCGATTCAGATATTTTGGTTGTTGCACTTAAAGAAGCTCAAGAAGAATCAGGAATTAACTCGATTGAACCTGTGAGTAATGGAATATTCGACATTGATATCCAAAAAATACCGGCTTATAAAAGCATTGCAGAACATCTTCATTATGATGTTCGTTTTCTTTTAAAAGTTACTAGTGATGAAACATTCCAGGTTAATAGTGAATCGAATGAGCTTAGGTGGATTGGTAAGAATCGCGAAGAGTTGTTAAGTTCAGAGCCATCTGTGGCGCGTATGTTTGATAAGTGGTTAAAGATTGCTGCTTAGGCACTTAAGCAAACAAAATGGCCATTGCTATGTGATTCGTATAAACACCATCAACATAAATAGCATTACGTAAGACACCCTCGACCTCAAACCCTACTTTTTTATATAAAGCGATTGCATTGGTATTGGTTTCACGTACCGTAAGTTCAATTCTCGTCAGTCCTTTTTCTTTTGCTGCGGCAAGGGTAGTTCGTATTAATTTTTCACCAAGGCCTTGCCCACGATGCGACTTAATAATACCCATTCCAAGAACCCCACTATGATCTAAAACAGGTGAATTCTGAGAATGGATATCGCACCAACCAACAACTTTTTCATTATCAAGTGCAACAAAGAATGGCATTCCCTTTGCCTGATTTTTATGAACAAAATCGCGTAAATTTTCAAGTGGAGCAGCATCTAAGGCTAAAAGATAAAGCCGTTCACGTGCTACTGAACCAGCTGCTTCGCAAAATCCTTCGATGTGATCATCTGTTATTGGAATTATTTCATAATTCATCATGTTCTTTTTCATTTTTAATTCTCAATCAAACAAAATAGCCATTGCGATGTGGTTGGTATACACACCATCAACATAAGTTGCATTACGTAGTACGCCTTCAATTTCAAAACCTACTTTTTTATACAACTCGATCGCATTGGTGTTGGTTTCACGTACCGTAAGTTCAACGCGGGTTAAACCAGAGGCTTTTGCTGCAGCAATGGTTGTGGTTATAAGTTGCTTACCAATTCCTTGACCACGGTATGGTTTTAATATTCCCATGCCCAGGGTGCCGCTATGCTTCAGAACTGGACGATGGTCAGATGAGCTTATATCACACCAACCAATGACGGTTCCAGCATCAAGCGCTACAAAGTGAGGTAGGCCTTTTGCGCGATTTCCAAGAACAAAAGCGCGTGACATATTAAGTGGAAAGCCATCAAAAGTGGTTAGATATAAGCGTTCAGCTGATACAGCTTTAACGGCTTCACAAAAACCTTCAATATGTTTATCTGTGATCTGTACAATCTCAAAATTCATCGTGGTTTCCTTATACATGTTGTAATCAAAGCCGCTATATAAAACAACGATGCCACTAGTACAATCGTTGGTCCTGTAGGTAGAGCTGCGTGATACGACAGCAGCAATCCGCTATAACTTGATAACAATGCAACGAAGATGGCAACACATAGCGTCCTGCGCAAGTTATTGCACAACAAACGTGCTGTGATCGCAGGGATCATCATCAACCCAAGTGCCATTAGTGTGCCGATGGCTTGGCAAGCCGCTACAAGATTGATAACGACAAGGCCTATGAAAATGACAGTGTAACGATTGCCGCCGCAGTCAACGGATTGCATAAAAAGGGGGTCAAAGCATTGATATACAAGGGGTCTAAAAATCACACGCAAAATGATAAGCGATAGGATTGATAAAATGATAATCGTTCTGAGGATGTCTAGGTCAACCCCAAGGACTGATCCAAATAACAAATGCATCACATTCATGGCGCCGCCGGCTTTTGATATCAGAAGCACACCTAATGCTAATGCCAGCAGATAAAATCCGCTAAAGCTGGCATCTTGTGGCAGACGTGTTTTTTGACTCGCTAAAACACTTAAGCCAGCTATTAGAAAGCCCGCTAGCATTCCGCCAATGGTAAATCCGGGCAGCCATACACCCCAAATGAAAAACGCCGCCGCAATTCCAGGTAATATCCCGTGCGAGAGTGCCTCACCCATCAGGCTCATCCGCTTGAGTAGCAAAATAATACCAAGCACTGGGCATACAACAGATAGCGTCAGGCACGCTGCAAGTGCACGTTGCATGAATACAAAATCATGAATGGGTGCAATCAGAGTGGAATACAAAAGGTCTATCATGCGATGTACGCCTTTCGAATCAATCCCGCATCAGATAGAATAGTTTCGCTATCGCCTTGTGCAATAACGCTTCGGTTCAATAAAATTGATTGAGGAATATAACGTTCAGCCAAATGGAGTTGATGAATTACTGTAATGATCGTTTTGCCTTCCGTTAGCCAGTTTTGAAGTAATGTCAGTAGGTCTTCTGTGGTTGGTTGATCTACAGCTGAAAATGGTTCATCCAAAATCAACAGATCTGCCTCTTGCAGCCAGAGCCGCGCAAACAAAAGTCGCTGAAACTGCCCGCCACTAAGCACACTTATTGGTTTGTTTTCAAAACCCGATAGGCCAACCATTGAAAGTGCATGTTCAAGTCGGTCACGATCTTCAGGCACAAGTCCATGATATAACCCAATTTTTGGCCAAAAACCCATGGTGGCAACGTCACGTACGTTTAAAGGAAACTGTCGATCAAGCTGATTATGTTGCGGCAAATAGGCACGTTTAGTGCCGCCAGCAAGATTGACTGTACCATCACTTGGCTTTAACACACCTGCGCAGATTTTTAGCAATGTGCTTTTCCCTGCACCATTTGGGCCAATGAGGGCTGTAAATGATCCTTTGGAAAAGGTCAAGTTAACGTCATTTAAAACGACAGTGCCACCGAACATATGCGAAAGAGAAAGAGATAACATAAGGCTTTAGTCTTGAAAATTAATAAAGTATACAAAAGTTACAGTAGCACACATCATTTCGTTGAGCGAGCCGCAAAGCGGACGTATCTGTTTCTATCGCTCTTTTCTTTCAAAAACACCTATAATCATGTATGTTAATGGTAGAAATATAAATTTAATAAACATAGTCCAGTAAATTTGTATTCGTCATGGCGAACCCCGCAGGGGTGTGGCCATCCAGAAAAGCAGCCACTGGATCACCACGTCGGCTTTGCCTCCTCCATCCTTCGCCCAAGGGCTTCGGCCTGGCAGGCTGTGATGACGGCGAATCTTAGAATGAGTATTTTTATTTCTGATAGGTATATATGGCACTTTTTGATACCATTTCTCACATTCTTGCGCTTGTCCTTGCTATTACCTTGCACGAGGCGGCGCATGGTGCAATTGCATATGTTTTTGGTGATGATACGGCAAAACGAATGGGAAGATTAACGTTTAACCCAATTGCGCATGTTGACCCAGTGGGTACGCTGCTTTTGCCGGGTTTGCTGTATATGACGGGTGCGCCATTTCTATTTGGTTGGGCAAAGCCAGTCCCTGTTGATTTCGGAAGGTTGAATCCAAGACGCCTTGGCATGATATTAGTGGCGTTTGCAGGCCCTGGGATTAATTTGATTTTGGCATGGGTAGCCGCCATTGCGATGCATTTATCCATTGAGCATGGAACATTTTTGCATACGTTTTTGCCCCTGTTCTTTCGTATTAATATCACATTGGCAGCGTTTAATTTATTGCCTATTTTACCGCTTGATGGGGGGCGAATTTTGACAGGTTTGCTGCCGCCATCTCTGGCATGGCATTACAGCAAAACTGAACGTTTTGGTATGCTGATCGTTTTATTATTGATGATGTCACCATCCTTGCTAAATCTTATTGGGGTTCATGCAAATCCATTTGCGTCGATATTGAGGCCAGTTTTTGATGTGTTGTTTAAAACGGTATTGATGTTATCAGGCAATTAAAAAAGGAAAACTAGAATGACATCAGAAAGCGAAGTGTATAAAAGTTATGAGAAAATCGCTGATTGGTTTGATGAATGTCGATCACGTGAACTGCTTGAAAAGCAATATCTTGATAAGGTCATTGACTATATAAAACCTGGCGGCACCATTTTAGATTTAGGCTGCGGTATGGGCGAACCAATAGCGGAGTATTTTATTAATCAAGGCTTAACCGTTGTTGGGGTTGATGCATGTGAACGATTGATTGAACTAGCTAAAGAACGTTTCCCTAATAATCGTTTTATATTGAATGATATGCGTAATCTTTGTTTAAACAAAAAATTCGACGCGATTATTGCCTGGAACAGTTTTTTTCACTTAAATCAAGATGAACAACGTGCGATGTTTCAAACGTTTGAGGATCATATGAAGCCTGGCGGGATACTTCTTTTTACCTCAGGCCCTGATGCCGGTGAAGTATGGAGCGATAATGGCGGCGAAATGTTGTATCATGCGTCTTTATCGCCAGCGGAATATAGGCGTTTGTTTGAACAACATAATTTTAAAGAGCTGCTATTCAACATCGAAGACCCCACATGTGGTGATGCAACTGTGTGGATGGCGACATTCCCTGGGCTCGTTAAGACGAATAGATAATTATTTTATGAGTGAAGCGTTATATAGCAAAAGTAGCTTCCAATAAATTTTTCTAGACTATTTTTATGCTAAGGCAAAAAAACTCTATAACACCAACGACCGGCGCAACACTTCTACATCGTTTGAAAATTCGCGATCCTTTGCACAGGCTTCTTCCACACGTTTTACTGCATGCATCACCGTTGTATGATCGCGCCCGCCAAAGCGACGGCCAATTTCCGGTAATGATTTGCTTGTTAATGCCTTACACAAATACATCGCAATTTGACGTGGTTTTGTGATCACTTGCATGCGACGAGTCGATAATAAATCAGATATTTTCACATTGTAGTAATCGCATACTTTTTGCTGAATATCCTCGATCGTAATAACGCGCCTGTCGTTTGAACGGAGCAAATCACGTAACACATCATGCGTTGTATCAATATCAATCTTACGTCCAACTAAGGTAGAGTGCGCGACAATACGGTTGAGTGCACCTTCAAGTTCACGAATATTCGACGTAATACGAAACGCGAGTAATTCCAGAACATTCGCGGGGATGCTTACTTTTAGCGCCTCAGCTTTTGACTGCAAAATGCCAAGTCTAAGCTCATATGTGGTGGGGTGAATATCTGCAACCAATCCCCAGCCCAGGCGCGATCTAAGACGTTCTTCCATTCCTTCCAAATCAGATGGTGATTTGTCCGCTGAAATAATGACTTGATGGTTGTTATCAATTAATGCATTAAAGGTATGGAAAAATTCTTCTTGTGTTGTGTCTTTTCCGCTAATGAATTGGACATCATCAATCATTAAAATATCAATATTACGAAAGCGTTCTTTAAATGAAACTGTGTCTTTAAACCTGAGTGCGCGTACAAATTCATACATGAACTTTTCAGCTGACATGTAAATGACACGTTTTTTAGGATGGACTTTCTTAATATGCCAGGCAATTGCATGCATTAAGTGCGTTTTACCAAGTCCAACGCCACCATAAAGAAATACTGGATTAAAAGGCGGAACGTCTGCCTCGGCAATACGGAGTGACGCCGCATACGCTAATTCATTTGGCTTACCAATCACAAAATTCTCAAAGGTAAAACGAATATCCAGTGCAGCTGTATAATCTTCTTCATCGGGCTCTAAAATGGCATCAATCACTTGATTTTGAAATGGATCAACACGTGCAGCCTCTGTGCTGTGTGCTTTATCTTTTTTAACGATTGCAATTGTGTAATTTTCGAACCCTGGAAAGATTTCATGACACAGTGCCAGTAATTTTTCTCCATGCTGGGTCTGGATGCGATCTTTCATAAAACGCGTTGGGGCGGCTAATTGTAGGCATTGACCGTCATATGTAATGACTTTAAGCGGTTCAATCCAGCTCGCGTAAATCGCATTGCCTAGATCACTTTTAAGTCGTTGACATACCTGATCCCAAAGTGTTTGCACTTGTACGGGGTGCAAAAAAACTTGACAGTCTTCGTCATCTTCTGGAGCAGACATTATTGTTTCCTAAATATTTTTTGTTATTAATCACAACACTCTGAGTTTCATGCCCGGACTTGATCCGGGCATCTGCTACAAAGGGCATTGGGAGTAAATTAATAGCGTAGTTTTTATTTGTTTATTTTCTTTTAAATTTTTATAGATCACCGGGTCAAGCCTGGTGATGGCAATAATGGGTATTTATTTTTGTTTAGCTGATTCGATTGAAAAGTCACCTTTATCAAGCTTTATCAAAATAGCTTCGTCATCTGCAATCGAAATTCGGTGATCGCCAGGCGTGCTATAACGCGCGAACACCACAATACCTACTCCACTTACCTTTGATGGCGAAATTGGTTCATCATCTAGTTTTTGTGATCTGATAAGATCCCACGAGAATACATCTAGGTTTCCTGCATTGTCGCTTTTGATTTGATCACTTCGTTTGAAATACTCTTCAGCCGACATTTTTGTTAATTCAGATAGCAAATCTTCTTTATATGGAATCAAAATATGCAACGTAACAGGTGATGAATCATTCACATCATCTGCCACGCGGAATGAAACTTTATTTAACCAAACTTTTGCAGTTTGTAGTGACAAAATAGATTGAAGCGAACCATTAGAGCAACCTGTGGCCCCAAGCACGACAAAAAACAAAGCACATAATACTTTAAACATAAAATTATTCTCCTAAAATATCGTCTATTTGTTGAGCCAATGTAATATCTTTTAAGCTCACTCCATCGCAATCATGCGTTGTTAATCGTATGAAAACACGGTTGAACACATTCGACCATTCTGGGTGATGGTTCATCGCTTCACTTAAAAATGCTACACGCATCATGAATGAAAATGCCATTTGAAAATTCTCAAATTCCCAAACTTTTTCAATATAAAGACCGTTGTCATCCACACGCCATTCTTTTTTTTCATTTAATAGTGCATGAATTTGATTTTTTTCGAGTTTGTCGATCATTTGTTAACCTTTAGTTGTTAATAATAAGACTGAGATCATTTTAAGGTAACATTCCCTGATGGGGAAGTGCCAGACATAATTTCAACTTTTACCAAGATGGTAACTGTAAAAACCAGGAGGGATCATGACAATAGCACGATTGCATAACACGCGCGTTTCAAACTTACCTGCAATTCAATGCCTTGAACAAATTGCACACCAAGCACTTAGTACAATTCCTGATGCGCTTAAAGAATATGCTCATAAAATTCGCATTGTTGTTGAAAATTATGCCGATAAAGATACTCTGCATAGTTTACGCATTGATGATAAATATGAATTGCTTGGGTTGTATCGAGGAACCCCTATTCCCATTAAAGCCGTATTTGGGCACTCAACACTGCCAGATAGTATTTATTTATACCGCTGCCCGCTCATTCGCTATTCACTTGAAAATAGAGAAAACATTGAGAATCTTGTTCAACATGTCATGATGCATGAGCTTGGGCATCATTTTGGCTACAGTTCGGGCAATGAAAAGTGGTAAATGTGTGCAGTAATATTGATTAATTTAATAACTGCACATACGCTTATAGTATATTAAATGCGGGAGCTTTCTAAACGTATGCAGCAGGACGAGCCAAAACACCTTAAGACAGTAATATCTGATAGCGGCGAAGCGCACAATGGGCATCCATTTCATTTGGTTGACCCCAGTCCCTGGCCGCTTATTGGCTCAATTGCAACGCTTGTGCTTGCCATTGGCGGTGTTTTGTATATGCACCATCTGGATCGTGTTGTTTTTTACATTGGGCTTGGGCTTTTAGTATTTACATTTTTTGGTTGGTGGCGTGATGTCATTAACGAAGGAAATACCCCGGGCATTCATACAAAGCCCGTACAGACTGGCCTTAAAATTGGTATGGCATTGTTCATTGCTTCTGAAGTTATGTTCTTTGCGGCCTTCTTTTGGGGATATTTTCACGTAGCATTTAATCCGCCCGCGGTCATTGGTAGCGTATGGCCGCCCAAGAATATTATCACTCTTGATCCGTTTGAATTGCCGTATTTGAACACATTGCTTTTGCTGCTGTCTGGCACGACGATTACCTGGGCGCATCATGCATTGCTTGAAAACAAACAATTGGACGTTTTGAAGGGTCTTGCGCTGACTGTTGGTCTTGGAATGATTTTTACAATTGTGCAAGGTATTGAATATCACCATGCAACCTTTACAATTAAGGATGGTATTTATCCATCATCATTTTATATGGCGACTGGCTTCCACGGCGCACATGTGATTATAGGTACTATATTCTTGGCCGTTTGCCTGTTCCGTGCGCGCCGCAATGAATTCACGCCGACACATCATGTAGGATTTGAGGCTGCTGCTTGGTACTGGCATTTTGTGGATGTCGTGTGGCTGTTTTTGTTCATTGCCATTTATTGGTGGAGCTATAATCCAAATGCCACCCTCCAGCTCCTACCGCATTAGTTTTCATAGCTGACCACAATTAAACGATCATAATGATTATACCCATTATTATAAATATGTATTATATTATTTTCACTAATTAATTTTTTAAATTCTACTGTAAAATCTGTAGGTACACCTATAGGATCCAACGTCATTGAACCATTATCATTTTTTCTTATTAATTTTCCTTGAAAGTAGGCACCAGAAAATGCAAGTTTCCCAGGTGATGCATACGTCCAAACGCATATAACTTGTTGATTTAACGGTTTCTGATTCCAAATTTCTTTCAATTTTCCTATAGAATAATGACCAGGATCAGAACCTTTGCTTACAATATCAGAAGCAGAAGCCAATTCAATTTCTTCAGTTTTTAAATAATGACCTGGTTGGGGATAATAGGCATCTATTAATTTTTCGTATGACACACTATCTGATTTAAGTGTTAGACCTGTTAACCCTAAGCCATAATATTGGTATCCATCATTTAATGCTATTAAGATTTTTTCCTTTATCTCTGCATTGTGTAAATTATCCTTTAAAAACTTTCCAAATTCTTCTCGCGTTATCCCTAAAGAATAATAACCACATGTGCCATTACCCGACACTTTATGAACCAAAAATTCAAATTTATTTCCTGCAATATCTGCACTAAAATATTCATTTTGAGTGACAGCATGAGTTGAAAATTCGCGCCCCCTCCCCTCATTATGAGCTATATATTCATTATAATCATTTTCTATTGTGACTAAATATCTAAGCATAGATCTCATTCCATACTCACCACAAATTCCAGAAAACCACCTAAAGAAATCAGGACTGCTTACTTTGGATTCATGAAGCAACATCTGGAAATTATAAAACTGACCTTCATTGAACTCACCTGTTATAGAACTTTTCACAACTGCTTTTGCAAATCTATTTAGGTATCTAATAATTTCAAAATGCTTACGCAAATCATTTGCCCGAGGCAATTCAAGATTACTTTCATAAAAATCCAAATAACTATGGTAATCTTCGCCCATTTGAGGCACATGAAGAACAGCAGACGCCATTATAGCTTTAAAAATGGCTTCTTTCTCGTGTGGTTCAGCCCCATAAATAAGTGAAACTTTTTCTGGATCTTTAAACAAGGTGTATATATTTTTCGTAATATCTAGAATATTAACATTAGGTCTCTTGGATTTAAACAGAGCAGCCCGCTTTGCATCTTGCCCCCTTATATATTCGACACCCCGTTCAACACGTGCTCTTGCTGCATCATCAGACGCCTGACTTGAATAGAAACTTCCACATGCAAAAATAACGAATAATAAATAGAGAAAATATTTTAAAAACATTGCATAAACATAAAATTAATTACTTTGTTAAATAATAACATTGAAATAGTTAATTTTTAGTGCATATTACCAGTCACTCTTAAAAACCTCCTCCTCCGCGTGTAAGGTAGCATGCTGAAATAAATAATTAATCCCTCTTGACAAAATGAAAATAGTTCTTATATAAACATAGTAATCGTAAAACATTACGTTTTTCACATACTCAAGGGGATAACTAAATGAAAAAACTTATTACATTAGCATTGCTATCATCAGCTGCTACTGCACGTATGACAGCAACAGAAATACAAGCTGAAGTTAAAGCGCAAGAAAGCGTATTAAGTGGCATTAATAGCCAAGTAGCTGTAATGATGCAGCCTATTCGCGCTCAAGCTAAAGAAGCCCAGGCGGAAATTAGTGCTCCGATTAATGCGCAAGTTGAGTCCTTAACGGCACAGATGAAGGATGTTGGGAATCAAATAAGAGCCCTATATATGCAAAAGGGTGAAATGCAAGACGCTTTTACTCAAGAGAAGATGACTTTAGAAGAAGCTTTTAAAGCGACCTTAAAAGCTACACTTGATCCTATGGTAAAGGAACTCGAAGCACGCCGCGCACCAATTTTAGAAAGCGCAAAAGAAATAAAACGTTTGCAAGACGCAGAACGCAAACGATTGTGGAGCGTATGGGGCCCACAATGGATGTCAGAAGCAACGCCTGGTGAAGAAACCATGCAAATGCGGGAATGGAGTGCTGAATATGAGGCTCTCTTTGCTGTTGATGGGGATTTACCTGCTCAGATTCAAGCTACAGAAAGGGCAATGAAGGATGATCATTCAGCACGTATGAGTGATGCAAGAGCATCTTTTTATGAATCCATGAAACCATGCGAAGCAGCAATTGAAGAGCTTAGAAGTATTGAAAATTCTCTCTCTGCACAAATTCTAGAGCTTACGAAGCAAAGAAGTGCAATGATAAATGAGGCAATGCCACACTTAGGAACACTGCTTGATGGTATTCAAGATCAATTGGTTTCTGAAATTATAAGCGCTATATAATTAAATTTAATATTAAAAAAATAAAAATAGGAGAAGGCAATGCTTTCTTCTATTTTTTTATACACTACTAGCCCAATTCCAAGTGCAAAGGCTTGATGCTTTTCATATCGCAAAGAATGAGTTGCGAAGCCGGCTCCTCTGCTCTATTATCATGTTGTCCATTAAAAATACAGCTAACAAACAAAAGCCCCAATCCAATCGGCTTAAACGCGGCATCAACTAAACATTTAGGAGCATCTCTAATGAGCAAAAAAGTTCTCATCCTTGGCATTAACGGTTTCATAGGAAGTGCACTTACTGAATCCATTCTAAAAAACACTGACTGGCATGTGTATGGAATGGATATGTCTGATAATAAGCTGGCGGATTGCATCGGGCATGAGCGGTTTCATTTTGTTGAAGGTGATATTACAATCAACAAAGAATGGATCGAATACCACGTTAAGAAATGCGACGTTGTACTGCCGCTTGTAGCAATTGCAACGCCGTCAATTTATGTAACAGATCCACTCCGTGTGTTCGAACTTGATTTCGAAGCAAACCTGCCAATTATTCGTCAATGCGTTCAGTACAAAAAGCGTGTCTTATTTCCATCAACATCCGAAGTATATGGGATGAGTACCGATGAAGAATTTGACGAATATACATCTCCACTCATTTTGGGGTCGATCGAAAAGCAACGTTGGATCTATTCATGTTCCAAACAATTGCTTGATCGCGTTATCTATGCATACGGTGTTAGGGATGGCTTGGACTTTACATTGTTCCGCCCGTTCAATTGGCTTGGTGCAAAACTTGATAGTATTTTTGCGGCAAAAGAAGGTTCATCACGTGTTGTGACTCAATTTATTGCGGACGTTTTGCATCACCAACGAATTAAACTTGTCGATGGTGGGCACCAACGTAGATCATTCACTGACATTGATGACGGTATCGATGCATTGATGAGAATTATTGAAAACAAAGATGGCAAGGCTTCTGGCCAAATTTTCAACATTGGCAACCCAAGCAATGATATTTCTATTCGTGAATTGGCAACAATGATTGTCGATTTGATTAAGACATACCCGGCTTACACTGATATTGCAAACCGAGTCGTGATCGAGGATGTGTCATCATGTGATCACTATGGTAAATATTTCCAAGATATCGCGCGCCGTGTCCCTAAAATTGATCACATTCAAAAGACACTTGGCTGGACACCAAAAGTAACCATCAAAGATGCGCTTAAGAAAACATTGGATTATCATTTGCTGCGTCCATCAGGTGAGCTTGATTGTAAAGTGGATGATTAATTAATTAGACATCATACTCGCACCTTATATGCTCGTCATCACGAGGAGCCGCTAGGCGACGTGGTGATCTAATAAATTATAGATTGCCACGCCTCTTCGAGGCTCGCAATGACGCAAAAAAAATAAAGAAACGTAATTATGCTTACACTTGAAAAACCATCCTCCTCTATGTCATCCCCGGACTTGATCCGGGGATCTATAAAATCTCAAAGGCAAATACTAAGTGATAATGAACAAACTGCATGCAATATCAGCAGCAGAGATCGCCGGGTCAAGCCCGGGGAAGACAAAACTGACGGGTTGGATTAATGCTTACACTTGAAAAAAAAATAGTTGGTCTCAAAATCGACGTTGATACAGAACGTGGCACACGTATTGGTGCGTTAAATTTGATGCGTCTATTGGATGATCGAGGTATCAAAGCAACGTTTCTTTTTTCTATGGGACCCGATAATACAGGGCGTGCTATTCGTCGTATTTTTAGGCCAGGCTTTTTTCAAAAAGTAAGCCGCACGAGTGTTGTTAAGGTCTATGGTATTCGGACATTGCTTAATGGGTTGTTCGGTAATGGTCCGCATATAGGTAGACGTCATGGTTCGATCATGCGAAGCATAGCTGCAAGTGGTCATGAAGTGGGTGTGCACTGCTACGATCATAATGCGTGGCAAGATAAATTAGCGACGTGGTCAGAAGCGCGCACACGTGAGGAAGTGAACCACGCAGTTGATGCTTTTACACATGTATTTGGCCATAAGCCACGTACGATGGGGGCCGCAGGTTGGCAGGCAAACAAGTCGAGTCTTTCTGCGTATGATGAACATTCGTTATCTTATGCAAGTGATACACGAGGAACGCAGGCTTTTTACCCAACTGTAAAACAACGCATCTTTCAAACGTTGCAGATTCCAACAACACTGCCAACGTTGGATGAACTCATTGGTCGTCCCGAATACCCAATGGATCAACTAATTTCAACGTATCAAATACATATTGCAAAGCAGTCGCTTAATATCCTGACAATTCATGCAGAGCTTGAAGGTATGGCGTTTATGGATTGGTTTAAAGAGTTTTTAGATGACTCGCTTGCAAAAGGGATTACCTTTGTGCCGGTTGAAACCATTGCAAATGATTTGTTGAAGAATAAAGAAAAAATACCGCGCTTACCTTTGCTTCAAGGCGAGGTTGATGGCAGGTCAGGTACTCTTGCTGTACATGGTTTCTAAAATATACCTATTAACCGCCCTCGGCGATACCCATCGTGAATCAAGATTGCGCCTTAAATCAGCGTAGGTTGGTTCAGGATGGGGATATATTTTCTTAACAGCCTGTCACGCTTTGTGGGAATGTTGGATGTTTGTCTATGGTTGGTGGCGAAATTTCTATTTCGGCATACAATCTTTGTACTACACTTATTGCATCTGCACCTACACCTTGGGATGGTAATTCATCAAGAACAGAATTTATTTGATTTTTAGGGAGTTTTTCTAATAATTTCTTTATAACAATATTTCGCTGCTCTATTTCACTTGATTTAGTTTTGTCATTGTACTCTCTAGTGCTGAATTTTCCGTGGTTGATGTTGTGACCGTTCGCAAGAGTTGATACGTCAGTATGCAGGAAAGCAGTTGATAACCTTGTTCGGTTTAGCGCTTTAGCTGCGCGCGGCAGCATCGCTGACGCTGAACTTGTCATGCATGCAATGACAAACGCACATCCAATTATTTGCTTACTATATTTCATTGGTGTTTTATCTCGTGCAATTTGATTGCTACAACGTTCCATGTTTTTTCCTGTCAATTAAGCTAACTTTAATGATATTAGTAATATAATTTTAGGAATATTTCAATATAATTATTTGAAAGTTGGTTTTTGAAAAAGTTGAAGCGTTAGGGAAGGGGAGGCCACACGCACAACAAAAAAGGCCAGGTTTCCCCAGCCTTAATATTCATTATTTATCTATTCAAACTAGAACTTATAGATGAATGATGTCATAACTTGTGTAGCTTTTCCAGTACCACCTGCGTAGTAAGAACCTGGAGCATTACTTGCTTGTCCAGCAGTAGTGTTTGCTATATTAACCATACCGCCGATAGTTTCGCGTGTGCCATACATAAATTCAATACCAACGTCGATCTGCTTAATTGGGCTGTAGATTGCATTGACTAATACCTTTTTCATAAGACTAGTAACTTGCGTTGCAGATGTAGAAACAGGTGCATATGTTGAGTTCTTTAGTTTAGTATAAGAACCCGCAATGTTTGTACGGAATTGTTCTGTCCACCAGTGTTCGTAGCCTAAGATTCCATTTGAACCTGTATGCGTGTCAAAGCGTGAAGCGTTCCGTGCTTTAAGAACATCTGATGTTGAGTTAGTTGATGGCATTTGCAAGTATGCCGATGGTACTGATTCAATAGCTAAGAATCCATTGATTCCATCACCAGTAGTAACATGACCATAAAGGTTGCTTAGACCTGAAGTGATCAATTTAAATGATGAACCAATTCCCCATCCGGTTTGCTTATTAGCAAAACGTGTAGAAGCAGGAGTGGAGGTGCTGCTGGATACGAGACCAGAGCCTGTTCCCGTTAATTGAGGAACCGTTTCTCCTGCAGCAACGTTCACCGCCAACTGACGCACTATACCACGTAAAGATACAAAACCTTGCTTTCCTGCATAACGCAAACGTGCTGTTAAATCAGGAAGATTTGATCTGCCAAAACCTTTGTTATCAGATGTAGATCCATCTTGTGCTAAGTAGTCTGTATTTGGTCTTTCAGCAGCAACTGCAAGTGATAATCCATCCACTAACTTTTGTGTCCATCGTACTTGAACACGACGTACTGTAGACGAAAATCCATTGTTGTCAAGTGTATTTGGGCCTGCATCAGCATCAAGGAAGTTTGACGTTGTCTGTCCTACGAGCAATGAATTCCACTCAACTGTTGCATGACGAAGACGCAAACCGTACGAAGTAGTTGACGTTGATGCTGTTGATGTGCCTGATGTTTGTGCTCCAGCAAAATCTGTTTGTAACCACCCCTTAACATCACCAGCTTTTGTTTGTGTTAAGCTGTTAAGTTCAATGCGGGAGTATGCGACAGTTCCAGCAATACCACCGGATTTTCCAGCTTGTGGGTCGGAACCTCTGATAGGAATTTTTGTTGCATCAAATGATAAGTTATTAGCATCAACTGTATTTCCTGGGTAATACGCAGCATCCGCTTTTATGCGACCACCAATTTTAATTGCCGAATTGCTACCTGGAATAGCAATGTATCCTTTTGGAAATGGTGATGTTTGGTTTGCTTGCAACACACCAATTTTTGCATTTTCAACTTTTGTCGTTGCATCTAATTTTTCATCAGACTTACGTTGCTTATAAGCAATAGTCGAAACTTGCTTTTTCAAGTCTTCGATTTGCTTCATGAGCGTCGCTGTATCAACAGGACCTGCTGGTGCAGCAGCTACCGCAACTGGTGCAGCAGGTGCTACAGCAGCTGGCGCAGCGGCGTATGTGAACGATGTTGCAGCAACACCGAGTAGTAATGGCATCTGCCATAATGATTGAAATCGCATTAAATTAACTCCATAAGTGATTAAACTTTTATTAAATAGTCAACTATTCTGTTTGGGTTGTAAAGATCCTTTTTTATCTTTTATATCAAACAAATGCATACTACTGTGTCTTAACTGACGCACCTGCTTCTGTTGCGGCATGGATTCTATTACGAAGTGTGCAAGTTTTTCCAGCTGTGTCATCCGAGTATCACTCGCCACTGCATAGCCTTGGGCGTAGCCGGGAGTACGAGGATGACACAAGCGAGGCAAGAGCTAAAAAAACCTTTGCACTTTATCATCGTTCAAAGCATACTACCCGCAAGACAATAACAACAATCATCAATAAAAGAATACACAGCACTAGGAGATAATTAATGACAATACCATTAATGCCAAAAGCAACCGCCGTTTGGTTAATCGAAAATACAGCACTTACCTTTGATCAAATATCTGCATTTTGTGGGATTCATATTTTAGAAATTCAATCACTTGCTGATAATGAAAATTCAATTCGCATTGTCGGGTTTGATCCAATAGCATCATCCCAACTAACCCTTGAAGAAATTCAACGTTGTGAAAATGATTCTAAAGCGCGTCTTGTTATACGTCCGGCTATAAGCGCGGATTCTGTATTGGGCAAGAAAAAAAGTCGCTATACCCCGCTATCAAAACGTCAAGATCGTCCCGATGCGATTGCTTATATGATAAAGTTCTATCCTGACATTCCTGAAATTGCGTTAACACGGTTGCTCGGCACCACAAAGCCTATGATACGGTCAATCAAATCAAAGACGCACTGGAATTCACCGCAAATAAAACCGCGTAACCCCGTACAGTTAGGTTTTTGTTCGCAAGCCGAATTAGATGCTGTGATTAAAGTATATGCACCAAAAGAAACTGAAGTAGTATCTTAAATAACACATGCCATGCATGCTATGTCATCCCCGCGAAGGCGGGGATCCAGAAAGTAAAATTTAAATCTTTTGTTGAGTTATATAGTACGTCTAAAATCTAGATTTCCGCCTGCGCTGGAATGACAAAAGAATTTATAAATGCGTCTAGGCCAAGCCTGGGTAAGATTCTATGAAAAACAACAAAAGCTTATTTTTTTAAACGTCAACAATTGACATTTCTTTAAAATCAGGCTACAAAAGGTTGATCGTTTGGCGGAGTAGCTCAGTTGGTTAGAGCAACGGAATCATAATCCGTGTGTCGGGGGTTCGAATCCCTCCTCCGCTACCAAAGTTCTTTGAACATATCCTTAAAGGAAAATCTCCCTCGTGAAAATAAGTGGAAACGAAATTCGAGTCGGTAATATTATCGACTATCAAGGCAAGCTTTGGGTTGTCACAAAAACACAACATGTGCAGCCAGGCAAAGGCGGTGCATATATGCAAGCCGAAATGAAAAGCTTGATTGAAGGTACAAAACTTAATGAACGTTTTCGTTCTGCAGAGTCTGTTGAACGTGTTTACCTTGACGAAATGCCACATCAGTTTCTTTATGCCGAAGGTGACGATCTTGTCTTTATGGATCAAGAAACTTTTGAGCAAATAAATCTTCCCCGTGACTTTGTTGGCGATGCAGCTGCATTTATGCAAGACGGCATGATTGTAAACCTATCTATGCACGAAGGACGCGCAATTAGCGTTAAACTGCCAGATACAGTCGTTTTAGAAATTACAGATGCTGAGCCTGTTATAAAGGGGCAAACAGCATCATCATCATTTAAACCAGCAACCTTATCTAATGGTTTACGTGTTATGGTTCCGCCGCATATCGGAACGGGCATGCGCGTTGTCGTAAACACTGTCGATTGTACGTACGTTGAACGGTCTAAAGACTAATGCACGTTTCATCTCGCTTCACGACACGCTCCGCTCTTGTTAATGTAATGACGGCTGCTATTGAAAAAGCAGCACGTGGCCTTGTACGTGACTTTGGCGAAGTTGAACAATTACAAGTTTCGCGCAAGGGATTAGGTGATTTTGTTTCTTCAGCCGATCATCGCGCTGAAGATATTCTTATAAGTGAGCTTAGAAAAGCACGCCCGAAATTTGGATTCATCACTGAAGAATCTGGCGAAATCTCTGGTGAAGATGAAACACAAACGTGGATTATTGATCCACTTGATGGAACAAGTAATTTTCTTCACGGCATTCCACACTTTGCAATTACTGTTGCATTAAAAATGAACGATGAAATTATTGCAGGCGCAACCTATGACCCTATTAAAGACGAAATGTTCTGGGCTGAAAAAGGTCGTGGTACATTTTTGAATCAACGCCGTATCCGTGTATCTGCACGACGTCAGTTTGACGAAGCGCTTGTTGGTATTGGTGCGCCGTATGGCCATCATGGTGACCCTGAGCTGTTCAAGGAACGCTTAACGAAAGTATTGCCGCATGTAGCAGGTGTTCGACGCATGGGCGTTGCATCACTTGATTTAGCATATATAGCCTGCGGCCGTTTTGATGTCTTTTTTGAAGAACCTATGCACATTTGGGATTACGCAGCCGGTATTTTAATGGTCCAAGAGGCCGGAGGTATCGTTACAGATATTAATGGAAAACTCAAAACATTTGAAACAAACAGTGTTGTGGCCGGAAATACGGATATGCATGGTGCTTTAATGAAAAAGCTTAACGCTTAATTTACTAGCCACTTATGGCGTACAAATATACATCCCCACGTGTCATTCTCGGGCTTGACCCGAGAATCTCTACAATTGACTCTTCATGTAGGTTGTAGCTTATGCACAATATTCTATGCATTTGCCTTTTCAGCTTTATAGATCTTTGGATCAAGTCCAAAGATGACCGTTATTTGTATGTTAAATCACCCCAATAGGAATGGTTATTTGCTTTAAGTTTTTATTGTTTTCATGTTCGATGGGCTTTAGTGCCGCCTTTAGCTCATCTGCTCTCATATGTGCAATCATTCCTTGCTGCTGAAGAGCATCGATGAATGCATCGCTGACCGTTGTTTGTATCTCAACTTTCCCTTTTGCACTATTATCATCTAGAATCGCATGACCTTTCATTATAAGAATTGGAGTATCTATGGGGCAGGGGCGTGGTGTATGACACGAAAAATTAAAATCTTTCCAATCTTGTGCGTAGCTTCCTTCAATTTTACTAAGCGTTGTTGAGAAAGCGCCAACGTTGATTGTTGTATTTTGCATACGCATATAGGGTATGTTAATCCTTGACGAGTTCTTTGAACTAAGATTTATGTATGCTTCAATATTATTTGCGGTTGAAAAAATAGTATTGAAAATCTGCATGTTAATATTTTTTGCTGCAAGTGTGAATTTTTTAAATCCCGTTGCTGTTAAGTGAACCGACTGCGCTATGATGAATGATTCCGAAATAGCTGCTGATTTGAAAGTTACATTTGTTAATTCATAGGTTGGTAATGTGTGCAGACCAAAATGAATTTTGCTTGTTGAAAAATTTATCCCAGCTTTGTTTAATTTGTGATCTAGTAATGATTTCGTGCCAAAATAACCAACAAAGCCTGCGGTCAAGCCTAGTCCGAAGAGTAGGATTATTAATTTTTTGAACCATTTTTTTGTTCTTTTTTTAGTCGGAGTGTCGATTAAATTGTATGATGCATTATCGATTGTTTGCTGCAAAACATCCATAAAGTGGTCGCGTTCTAAGCCAGCTGGAATTGCGGGTTGAATATCAATTACAATCATACCAGGTTGTTTAAACATTGATTTTCGTCCCCAAAATACACCTGTATTGAGTGCTACAGGGATGACAGGTACATTTAAATCGCGATAGAGCAGACTAATGCCTCGTTGATATGGAATGCTTTCACCAGGCTTTGCACGTGTGCCTTCGGGAAATATGAAGAGGGACCTATTGTTTGAGATGGCTTCTCGGCTTTGCTTAACGAGGTCGCGTATCGCTGATGATTTATTTTCACGATCAATAAAGATTGTTCCTAATTTCTTAAGGTAGTACCCAAAAAATGGAATTGACGCAAGCTGTCCTTTTGAAATGATTACGATGTCATCTAAATACATTGAAATGAAAATAGTGTCAAAAGCCGATTGGTGTTTGCAAGCGATAAGGCATGGTCCACTTTCAGTTGTCGTCGTTAAATTCTCTCTTCCGCGTACTGTATAGTGGAGGCCAACGATGATAGAGAGCATTTTTAAACAGATACGTGTCCAAGCACGAAAGAGAATGAAAATCAGCTTTCGTGGTCCCCATAGTGCAAAAGGAAAAAAGAGAATTAAATACATGGTTGTGAATGTATAGAAGAAAATGTCGAATAGGATGGATCGTAAACGGAAAATCATGACTGCTTTTTTATCATATGTTGGAGTTTTCGAAGTGCCAATAATTGCATATCGGCTTGCGGAAGTGAGGTTGGCGCGATGACAGATACTTCGATAAGTGTGGTTTCACAAAGCGCTGTAATTTTCATCGTGCTTCCTGCTTGATGAAATGTAAAAATAGTGCCTAGCTGTTCTTTTTCATCGTGTGTCATAAACGTTTTGTATTGCTTATGTTGCAGCTGCAGTTTTTGCCGTTGCTTCTTTTGATTCAGGATAAATCTCAAGGGTTACAGCTGGGTTGTTTTTGAAAACGAGTTGCGCTGCGGCTATGATGTCATCATTTGTTACAGCTTCAATTCTTTTTTTCCAATTGTTTAGGTCATCTAGAACAAAACCTCTTGCTACGAAGCTAGCAATTGTTGTTAGCAATGCCTCCGTACCATCTTTAATGAACTCAAGCTTTCCAAGCATACTGATTTTTGCACGTTCAAGATCGTCTTTTGAAACACCTTGTTTTTGAATGTTCAACAGTTGTTTATTTATTTCTGCTTTAAGTGCATCTATATTACCATCTGGTTGCATGGCAGCTGAAATCGAAAGATCTTTCTGATCGATAGCGTCACCATCATAATCACACGAAATATGAATCGCTAATTTTTTACGTTCAACAAGATTATTGTAAAATTCTGCAGTGGTGTTCCCGCCGAGTAAATACTCAAGCATTAATAAAGCATAATAGTGCTTTCTTCCGATTTCACTGTGAAAGTGAGGAGCATCATATGATAGCTGGAGTTGAACAATTGAGTTTCGCTTGTTGTGTTGCGTGATCGTTTCAGTAAGACCTTCTCGTGGAGGATTTTGGGGACGTTTGCGTGTTGGGATGGCCGCGGATTTAATGTTTCCAAAGTATTTTTTAATGATTGGCAGCGCTTCGTCAAGTGTAACTTTCCCGCCAATCATAAGCGTTGCATTATTCGGTCGATAGTAGGCATCATAGTGATCACGCGCTGATTTGAACGTGTATTTTTTGATATGATGAGGTAGCCCAATAGGATGTACACCATAAGGATGATAAGGATGCATAGCACGTAAAAATCTCTCGGATGCAACACCAAATGGATTATTGTCAAGGCGCATGCGTCTTTCTTCAAGAACAACGTCAATTTCGGAAATCACTTCTTCTTGTGTAAACGATAAGTTGCGCATACGGTCAGCTTCGCCTTTTAGAATAAGTTCTAAATGCTTTGCGGAAATTGTTGTGTGGTAAAATGTATAATCATATTCGGTATATGCGTTATTATGACCACCATGTCGTATGATTAATTTATTGAATTCACCACCAGGAATTTCTTTTGTTCCTTTGAACATCATGTGCTCAAGAAAATGAGAAAGTCCTACTTGATCGAGTGGATCATCAGCCGTACCTACATGATAGATCACACCAATCGTTACGACAGGTGCGAGGCCATTTGGAACAATAATAATTTTGAGGCCATTTTCAAGTGTATGCGTTTGTGCATTAATGAATGTTTTTTTATCGGCATTTGCCATGTGTATCGATCCAATGAGTACTGTGAATAAAAAGAAATAAAAGCGTAAACGAGATTGCATTACCTATTCCTTTTTTCCAACAATTAAAAAAGTCAATTGGTCGTCTTTAAGCAAACGTTTTGCGACTCGTTTTACGTCATCTGTCGTTAACTTGTTAAAAAGAGATTCACGTTCACGTATATAACTTTTTGGTAATCCCTCGTTTTGGTAAGACAGTAATACGCTGACAATATCTGATGTTTTTGTAAAGGAAAGAGGATAGGATTCATTTAGAAACTGCTTTTGCAAGGTAAGTTCTTCTTGAGTTATGCCATTTTCTGCTACGTTTTTCCATTGTTCACGGATTAATTTAATGACATCTTGGACGGATGTTGTTTTGGTGCCTGTCGCGCCAATAATGCCGTGTTGTAATTTTTGAGAAAAAATGCCTAACGAAATGTAGTAGGCAAGGCCTCGTTTTTCCCGAACTTCTTTCCATAACCGCGATTCAAAAGCACTGCCGCCAAGAGCTTGTATTAACAGATACGCCGCATAAAAATCAGGATCATTTCGTGCAATACCGGGATGCGCGAACATAATGGTTGCTTGCGGAACATTCATTTCCTTATGAATAATTTTGCCTGCATTTTGCAGTTTTTCATTTGACGTTTGTGTTACTTTTTTTCCTTTGGGGAGAGCAGCTATAAGATCTTCTAAACAATTCTTAAGTATAGATTCCGATATATTTCCTGCTGCAGAAATTAGTAAGTTCTCTTGTGTTATATGTTGACTAAGATGTGTTTCAAGATCTTTTTTTGTAAATTTTGATAGAGCTGCTAGTTGCTTCTCCGTATTTTTAGAGTAAGCATGATCCTCGCCCAAGATAGAATTAATGAGCATTTCTTTGGCAATAGCTTCAGGTTTATGGAGAGATTGCATTAATACGGCAGCCATTTGCTTTTGTGTTCGTGTGTGTGCCTCATTTGGAAAATTCGGAGTAGTGAGTGCCAATTTAATGAGCTGAAAAGCTTCTGTTATGTTTGCTGATGTTGTTTTGAAAATAACAGTGATATTGTCCTGATTTGAAGACATATTGAACTGTACGTTTTTCTCAATGAGCTTCTTTTTGAAGGATTGGCTGTCATATGGACCTGCACCTTCGTCTACCATTGCAATTAAAAAGCTGCTTAAACCTGGCTTGTCTTTGGGATCAGATTGACTGCCTGCATACTGAAAGCAAAGACCGATTGTTATAATATCAAGTTCTGGATCGGTTGCAAACCAGACAACCTGACCGTCTTTAAGTGTAAAGTCTTTTACGTCAATAGGCGGTTTTGATGCCTGTGTCGCTTTTTTTGGCATTGGGCAATATGCTTGTGAGGCCATTAGATGATTCTCCGTTGTAAAAAAAATGCACCCTATGTATAAAGCGCCTCTCAGCCAATTTTTCATGAAGAACTCTACTCCGTCTTTACGTTAGCAGCAGGTAAAAGATCTTTTTCTGGCTTAGCTGTATCGTTTGACGTGTTTTTCGCGTTTTTAGCAATTTCTTCTCCCATTTTTGCTAATTTATTTGGGATTGAATCTGAGTCACTCGATAAGGTTTCTTTTTCTTGAGTAACTGTCTTGCGAATTTCAGGGTCAGCTTTTTGAACTTCAGATGCTTTTTCAACAACAACTTTCCCACTACTTGTCGCTGTATTTTTCGTTTTTTCTGCGCGACCTAGTAAAGCTTCTTTCGCTTTCTTTGTTGTGTTTTCATCGTCTGCTTTTTTCTTTTCTGTATTTGCAGATGAGTCAGCTGCAGGCGGTGCTAAATTATAGTTTGGCGGCATGCTAAGTGGCGGATTATCACTTACATTAAACTCATCAGCCTGATAATGATCGAGGCCAAATGTGTTTCTAAATGTATCACAGCCTGTCAATGTTATGGCCATTGAGCCTACTAGGATCGCGGTAACGTTTTTATTCATAAAATACTCTACTATCGTGTTATCTTTTTGGTGGATTTCTTAAAAGAATGCCATGTTTGTGTGCCTAATACAAGAGCAACACCAATAACAATGGCTGAATCTGCTATGTTAAATGATGGCCAGTAATATTTTTTAATATGAAACTGTAGGAAATCGACAACGCCGCCATATAGGAAACGATCCATTATGTTTCCAAGCGCACCGCCAATAATGAGGCTGTATGAAATGTGCTCCAGGCGATCATTAGTTTGAGCAATGATGTAGCATAACCAAATGCAAAGACTTAGCGCGATTAGAATTAAAATCCAGAATCCTAGCATGCCATTCGATTGAAACATGCCAAAACTTACGCCTGTGTTGAAAATCAAAACAAAATTAAAAAATGAGAAAATATGAACAACCTGATTTTTGACAAGCGTATATAAGACGACGAGTTTTGTGAGTTGATCACACGCGAGTGTTCCAATGATAATTGGGAGTGTAAATTTTATTTTAGAAAGAGTGTTATTGATTATTTTATTTTTTTTCATGATTTGATTCCAATATTGTCATCCTCGCGCAGGCGGCGATCCAGGACTATTCTTGGGCTTTTAATTGGATTTTTTCTGGATTCCCGCCTGCGCGGGAATGACAAAAAAGGACGCTAACAAAACCCTACAATCCTTTTTTACCCATGTTAATGAATTTATCACGACGATCCTTGCGTAGCTGATCACCACTAATTGCCATGAGTGGTACAAGCGCACCTTCGATTGTTTCTTTAACCTGGCGCAGAATGGCTGCTTTATGGCGATGCGCGCCGCCAACAGGCTCTGGAATAATTTTATCGATTATACCTAATTGAATTAAATCTTGCGCTGTTAGCTTTTGTGCTTCAGCAGCTTCGGATGCTTTCGTCGAGCTCCGCCACAGAATGGACGCGCAGCCTTCAGGTGATATGACGGAATAAATAGCATGTTCAAGCATTAAAATGGTATTGCCAGCAGCAATAGCAATTGCACCACCAGAACCACCTTCGCCAATAATAACAGTAAGAAGTGGGACTTTAATATCGAGGCAAACTTGAATACAACTTGCAATTGCTTCTGCCTGGCCGCGCTCTTCTGCTTCAATGCCAGGAAAGGCGCCAGCTGTATCGACGAACGTAATAACGGGAAGATTAAACCGATCAGCAAGGCGCATGAGTCGCTGTGCCTTGCGGTAACCTTCGGGCTTTGGCATACCAAAGTTATGTTTGACGCGGGATTCTGTATCGTGGCCTTTTTGTTGTCCAATGATCATAACGGAACGTCCAAGTAATTTGCCAAACCCACCGATGATAGCGCAGTCTTCACCAAATACACGGTCACCAGATAATGGCATAAAATCATCAACCAGCATATCAAGGTAATCAAAGAATTTGGGACGGTCAGGATGACGTGCAACTTGAACTTTTTGCCAGGGGGTAAGTGTTTGATACGTTTGACGTAGCATGCGATCTGCTTTGTTTTGCAGGCGTGCAACTTCATCAACTATATTAAGGTCACGCCCAGAGATATGGCGTAATTCTTCTATTTTACCTTCAAGGTCTGCGATTGGTTTTTCAAAATCTAAAAACTTTGTCATGTTTCTTTTTAATGTGATAGGCCCATCTATTTTCTAGACTGCTTTTGCGAATAAGGCAAGTTTTGTTTTTGAAAATGTGAGATTAAGAGCTTGTAAATCAAGATTATGTATATGTTTTTAGATCAATCTAAATTTGGTTTAGGTGATTTTCGTTCTAACTTTTGTCATTCGCCTTTTGAGTTTTCTTCCAAAACAAACGCCAAAATATGTTTTTCTGGGGATAAGTTAGCTGTGTTAATATTATTTTGAGGTGTATAGATAGGCTTCATTTTACTTGTGTCAATATGTGTGATACCAAAAACGTGATCAATATCAAGGTAGAGTGTTTCATGATCGGACGCTTGATAGACCAACCCAAAAGCACATTCTTCCTTCTTTGTTTTTGGTTCTAGAAAATGAGCCAGGTGCACGACTGGTAAAAGGTGATTGCGCCATAACCGATAGTGATCAGAATTGTGGCTTGGTGATGCCGCCTCAAGGTTTGTCTGTTGCTCTGTGTGATAATCTTCAAGATTTACAATCTCGAGCAAACGATCTGTTGGCACGGCAAGATGATATTGATTTGAGCGGATCAGTAATACGTCTTTAGTCATAATAAGACACATTATTGTCAGGGCAAGCAAGTATCATTTTGCGTGATGTAAAGCTTTTATTGTAATGTAAAATTAAGTTCATAAACTGTCTTGGTTTTGATAATACTTAATATTACAATGGCATAATAGTATTAAAATATGATTAATGTCGTTTTCTTATTTTTTGAACACATGAATTTGCTCAAACAGAGCTGTCATTGCTTCCTCGGTGCCAACTGATATGCGTAAGTAATCTGTTAATTTGTACATTGTCATTGGTCGTACAATGATGCCGTTACGCCCGAGGCTATGATAGAATTCTGTGGCACGGTCAGGGAAACAGACAAGTGTAAAATTTGTGCAACAGGGAATAAAGGATATATTACTTGTGTGTAACACCATATTTAGTTTTTGTCGCCATTCATGCGTGTGAGCGACTGTTTTATCAACAAATTCCAAATCATTAAGAGCAGAAATGCCTGCATGTTGTGCTAGCGTTGATGTGTTGAATGGGGCGCGTATGCGATTAACAGCATCAATGACTGTATCTGCTGCATGCATCCACCCTAGTCTGATACCAGCCAATCCATATGCTTTTGAAAAAGAACGCGCAACGACAACATTGGGGTGTATTTCGATAAATTCATGCCCTGCTGTGTAAGACTCAGAAACATTCATGTATTCAGCATAGGCTGCATCAAGAACAATCATAATTGAAGATGGTAGCGTCTGAATGAGTGTTGTGAGTGCTTCGTAGTCCAGAAAGTTTCCAATAGGGTTGCCTGGATGATCAAGATATATCATGCGTGTTTTAGGGGTAACGGCAGAAAGGATTGATGAAACAGATAGTGTTTTATGTTCGCCTTCTCGCTCGATAAAGACTGGTACGGCAGAGACACTTAACACAGCAATATTATATACGCTAAAACCGTAGCGAGGAATGAGTACTTCATCTGCTGGTGACAGGTAGGTACGTGCTAATAGATGCAGTAATTCTTCACTGCCACACCCACAAACAATATTCTGAAAGGGAACATTGAATGTTTCGGATATTTTGTGGCGTAATTTAATGGCGTTTCCGTCCGGGTAGGTGTGTGTACTAGATTTTACATATGCAGTAATTGCATTATGCACGGCAGGACTGGCACCAAAAGGATTTTCGTTTGACGCTAAATTATGGCGGAAAACAAAGTCTGCCGGCACAACATTGCCGGCAACATAGGGCGATATTTGATAAATAGATGCGTGTGGTGATTTCATTACTTGCTTTTTCTATTGATGATCCAATAAATTGCTTCATTTGCATCACGTTTTCCATCAGGTAATGGCGTTTCATCGCGGTCATCATCAGAAACAATAAAGTATTCATTGTTTCCTAAATAAGCTAAGCCTTCTGGTTTGTGGTTTTTAAAGGACACTTCATCGACAGATTCAAGTGGCTTATTATTAAATAAGTCAGCCAAACGGGTTCGTAGCAATTTTCCTGAAAAAGATTTTCCTTTTTCGAAAGCAAGGAGAACATATAGGAATTTATCTTCTGGGTTGTATTCAAGACTTGAAATGCCAAAATCTTTTGTATGCTCGCGGTTGTAAATTATTTTCCAATCAGTCCCTAAGGCAATTTTACCATCTTTTTCAGTAATGCTTGCAGCTAGTATCTTTGTTGCTGCTTGGTTCTCGCCGCCTTTATAGCTTTTTCCATCTTCACGAACCCCAAGAAGAAGCATGAATTCTGTTTCAGAGCCTGGCTTTGGTACAATAGCTGACGCTTCAATTTTAAAATAATCAACACCATTTGGTGTAGAGGTGCTGATGACTTTTTTAAAAACATCATAAAGTTCAGGACCTGCGACAACATGGAATTCACTTGCCTTTTGCGTCTGTTCATTAAATTTTAGAGCGATGATTTTCGTAAACAATGGATCTATATTTCGATCGTATGACCCGAACATAATGATCCAGTCTTTAAAAATAGATGTTGATTCTATTTTTTTTATTTGATAATCAGGCTCTAGTTTGATTTTAAATGCTGGTGAGATTTTTCGTTGGTAACTTTGTTGTATGAGAGAGTTAATTTTATAAAATAGAATTTCATCCTTGGCTTTATCATTTGCTATAATAATATATTCACCAAAGCGAGCAGCACTGGATAACTCACAGGTTTTTTTAGTATCTTTTTTTTCGTTCTCACTAAAACAGGAAAGCGTACCACTGTGGGTGATGTGTGTTTTTTGTTTTGTCGATATATTTTCTTTAACAAACCATAAGAGAAATAAAAAACCTAGTGATAAAATAGCGTAATTGAGGATTGATAATTTCTTGTTTTTCATTGAAGAAGAGCTCCTAGTTAGTTTGAGATGGTATTAAATTAATTTAATTAAAGCAGATTTTATGTTAAAAGTGTTTAAAAAAAATGCAATAGAAATCGGGCATAAAAAAACATCCCTGTTCTTTCGAGCAAGGATGTTTCATTTTTTAATCTTAATGTGCTGATTTAACCTTCAACAGCGCCATGGCAGTGCTTGTATTTCTTGCCTGAACCACACGGACAATCTGCATTGCGTAGTACACGTCCCCATGTCGCTGGATTGGTAGGATCTATCTCAGTCTTTGTTGTATTCGCGTTTAGTGTGAGTAGATTTTCATTTTGTTCATCTGATTTATTTTCATCAAACTCATTTATCCAATTTGGCATTTGTTCAATCATTGAATCAAAATCTAAGGTAGGTGCCAATGCATTTTCCACACTTAAACCTTCAGGTAGAGATAATTCAAAATGTGAGAGTGCTGAAATGAGTTCTGCTTTCACGCGTCCCATCATAAATAAGAAAAGGTTGTATGCTTCGCGTTTGTATTCATTTAAAGGATTTCCTTGTGCATAGGCACGAAGATTTATACCTTGGCGTAAATGATCCAATGACAACAAGTGATCTTTCCATGCTTGGTCGAGGATGCGCAGCAGTAATGTGCGTTCTGACATGCGAATCATAGATGCGCCAAAATGTTCTTCTTTGCCTTTTAAAAGTTCAATATGGAGGGCATTAATTCTCTTTTTTACATCGAGCGCGCAAATGCCATCATCATCTATCCATGCTTGAAAATCAATATTGAGAGCAAATAATCGGATGCATTCTGCATGGAGTCCTTGTATATCCCACTGCTCTGGCAATGAATTGTCAGGGATATGCGCGTCAACACAATCGTGAATTATTTCTTCACGCATGTCGGTAATCATTTCTGAAATATCATCTGCATTCATCAAGTCACGACGTTGTTCGTAAATGATTTTACGTTGATCATTCATAACGTCATCATAGCGAAGAAGGTGCTTACGGATATCAAAGTTACGTGCTTCAACTTTTTGCTGTGCGCGTTCAAGAGCTTTGTTAATCCACTGGTGTGAAATAGCTTCGCCTTCTTCAACGCCAAGCTTACGTAACATGACGTCAAGTTTCTGAGAACCAAAAATTCGCATGAGATCATCTTCGAGCGAAATATAGAAACGTGAAGCGCCTGCGTCACCTTGACGGCCTGAACGTCCACGGAGCTGGTTGTCAATACGACGACTTTCATGACGTTCTGTACCAATTACAAATAACCCGCCAGCTTCTTTAACACGGAGTTGATCTGCAGCAACATCTCGTTTGATTTCTTCAATCAAGCGATCACGATCTGCGCCTTCAGGAACTTCTGCAAGTTCACGTTCAACACGCATTTCAACGTTTCCACCTAGTTTGATATCGGTACCACGGCCTGCCATGTTTGTTGCAATTGTGACAGCGCCGGAACGACCTGCATCGGCAATGATGTATGCTTCTTGTTCATGATAGCGTGCATTAAGTACTTGGTGAGGAACCTTGGCTGCTTTCAAAAAGGCAGAGATAAATTCTGATTTTTCAATGCTTGTTGTTCCCACAAGAACTGGTTGTTTGCGTTCATAACATTCACAAATTTGCTTTAGTACAGCATCATATTTTTCCTTTGCCGTTAGGAAAATTTCATCATCGTGGTCAATACGGGCGATTGGCACATTTGTTGGAACATCAACAGGGCAAAGATTGTAAATTTCCTCAAACTCAACAGCTTCTGTTAATGCTGTGCCGGTCATGCCGGCCATCTTTGGATAAAGTCTGAAAAAGTTCTGATAGGTAACCGATGCTAATGTCTGGTTTTCCATTTCAACGGTAACACCTTCTTTAGCCTCAAGTGCTTGGTGCAGGCCGTCTGAAAATCGGCGGCCATCCATCATACGGCCCGTAAATTCGTCAATGATGATTACTTTATCGTCTTTTACAATGTAGTCGACATCACGTGCAAATAATTTGTGTGCTTTAAGCGCTGCGTTTACGTGATGAACAACAGCGATATTTTGTACATCATAGAGGCTGGTGCCTTTAATCATATTTTTTTGGATAAGCAGTTTTTCTATTTTCTCGACACCCGTTTCCGTTAGGGTGACAGATCTTTGCTTTTCATCTTTTTCGAAATCTTCATCGATCAAAACAGTGATCAGAGCATTAATGCTGTTGTAGCTTTCTGATGAATCTTCTGCGGAACCAGAAATAATAAGAGGGGTACGTGCTTCGTCAATTAAGATGCTGTCGCATTCGTCGACGATGGCAAAATTGAATGGACGCATAACCATTTCGTCCATGCGAAATTTCATGTTATCACGCAAATAGTCGAAACCGAATTCGTGATTTGTTCCATATGTAATATCGCGCGCATACATTTCACGACGTTCGGAGTCATTAATACCATGTATAATGCAGCCAACGGATAATCCTAGATAGTTATATAAAAGCCCCATCCAGCTTGAGTCACGTTTTGCTAGGTAATCGTTGATGGTTACAAGGTGTACACCTTTGCCAGTAATTGCATTAAGGTAAGCGGGAAGCGTTGCAACAAGTGTTTTTCCTTCACCAGTACGCATTTCCGTAATCATACCTTGGTTTAAAACCATGCCGCCAATAAGTTGAACGTCAAATGGACGCATGCCAAGTACACGCTTGGATGCTTCACGAACAGTTGCAAATGCTTCTGGAAGGAGCCTTTCAAGTGATTCGCCTTTTTGGTAGCGCTCTTTAAAATCATTTGTTTTTGCTTTGAGTTGCTCATCACTCATTGCTATGAAATCATTTTCTAATTGATTTATTTGCTGGGCAATGCGTGTGTATTTTTTTATGATACGATCATTCGCTGAACCAAAAATTTTTTGTACTAACGCTGTAATCATAAACAGTAACCTCAAGCTAAAAGACCCTGTGAGCGTATCCCACAAGGAATAAAATTTATAATATATCCATTTAAAAATGGGGGTAAATATACCTAGTTATCTTTAGGTTAGCCTAAAAATGTAAAAAATTCTAGTGATTACGCAAATTTAACTCGCAGAAATATGTTTTGAGTTGCTATAATCACCACTATAAACATTTCAGACCAGAGAGGATATTGGTCCACAATGACAAAAATATCAGTTTACAAGAAGGCTTTAATGATCTCCATTGGAGTGGCAGTAGTAGGTGCTATTGCTTACAATAAAGATTCCATTTTTGGCACAAAGAGCAAAAAAGATGCAGTAGTTACAGGGAAAAAAGATTCATCAAGAGATGTGTCTACAACTGTGGCTTCTCCGCAAGATAAGGCAAAAAGTGCTGACTCAACAACAGCTGTTGCTTTGCCAAAAGATGCAACATCTGCAGCTGGAAAAGTTGAGCAAAAGGAAAAGCCAGCTGAAGCTAGTAAAGATGTTAAGTCAGAAAAGACGGCCGGTGCTGAACCTGTAAATTCATCTGATATGAATCGTCCTGTTGCAACGTTTGCTGATGGTACGGTTATAAAATTCAAAGAAGTTCAAGATCTTATGATGCAGTTGCCGCCAAAATCACGCGATGCACCGTTTTCTAAGCTTTATGTCAGCTTGCTAAATCGTTTGGTTGATAGCAAGGTTCTGTTGGATGCTGCGATTAAAGGTGGATTTGATAAAGATCCTGAGGCCTTAAAACGTATTGTTGACGCAAAAGAGCTTTTGTTGCAAAAGGCATACCTTGATAAAGAAATTGACAAGGTAATCACAGATGATATTTTGCGTACAAAATATAACGAGCTGCTTAAATTGTTGCCAAAAGATGAGATGGAAGCTGAAGTAAGTCATATCTTATTTAATGACAAAGAAAGTGCTGAAAAAGCATTGAAAGAACTTACATCAGCTGGACGTAATGTTGAGGCTAAATTCAATGAAATGGTTCTTGCAAAATCTATGGATACCAGCACGAAAGCAAACAAAGGTAATATTGGTTGGGTTCGTAAAGCTGATATTAAGAACGAAGAGTTGTTTAAAGTGGCAAAAGGCACATTAGTGCCACAAGTGCTTAAAATATTTGATCAAGGTTACAGTGTATTCTTTATAAAAGATAAGCGCCCAATTCAGCCGCCTGAATTTGAAAAAATTAAGGCCGAGATTAGAAAAGCTGTTACGCCGCAGTATGCTGTGACTGTTGTCGATAAGATGCGCCGTGAGTCGGGGCTTCAAATTACTGGTCTTGATGGAAAACCAATGCCATTGCCAGATTTGCCGCCAATGCCTGATGCAAGTGGAAAAGAGCCGGAAAAGAAACCTGCAGAACGCAAAGATTTCTCTGGCGTGAACGAAAAGGCTTTGGATAATTCAATGGTTGTTGGTGTATTTGCCAATGGCGAGAAGATTACACTTGGTCAAGTGCGAGATAGCATGACAAGCATTCCTGACCAACTTAAAGGTTCACCATTCCATCAATTGTTTGAGCCACTTGTTTTGCGTGTAGCAGATACAAAATTGTTGATTGAAGCCGCTAAAAAAGCTGGTCTTGAAAAATCAGATGACTTGTTGAAAAAGCAAGAGGAAGTGCAAAAAGGACTCGTCCAACGTGCGTACCTTGACAAGCAATTCGCACAAGTTATAACACCTGAAATGTTAAAAGAAGCGTATCGTGAATTCGAAAAGATTTTCCCTAAAGATGATATGGAAATTCGTATTCGTCACATTATGGTTGGGACAAAAGACGAAGCGACTGCAGTCTTAAAAGAACTTAAGGGTGGTAAAGCTAAGTTTGACAACGAATATGTTAAAGCAAAGAGTATTGATCCAAATACGAAAGAATCTGGTGGTGATTTAGGTTATATCCCGAAAAAGCAATTGCCAGCTGATTTGGCGGATGTTCTCTTTAAGGCGCCAAAGGCAACCTTGCTTCCAGAGCCAGTGGCTTTGGGTGATAATGGCTTTAGCGTTATCCGTGTGGAAGATAAGCGCGCGGTTCAGGCGCCGTCAATCGAGGAAATTCGTCCGCAATTGATGCAAGCTGTTTCGCAACGTGAAGCAGGCAAGATTGTCATGAAATTGCGTGAAGAAGCGAAAGTTGTTATGCGCGATATGGACGGCAGTGTTATGGCGCCACCAGCGGCGCCTGCGGCAAAGCCTGCTGCTTAGTGCTATTCTCTTGTGTCATCCTCGCGTAGGCGGGGATCCAGACTGTTTAGATTTTTACAAAACTCACGGTTTTTGAAGAAAGTCTTTTTCTGGATTCCTGTCTTTACGGTAAAGACTAGTGTTTTTCAAAATAGAGTGTTGCGGCGCTACAAACGTTAATAAAGCCTTAAGTATTAAGAGAGTCAAAATAGACTCTCTTTTTTTGTTGTATTAACTTAAAATTTTATTAAAATAGAATATATTGCGTCGCCATTTAATTTCAAACCTCTAGGAGTATTAATATGAGTTACAAGAAAGCCAGAACATCACTGTTTATATGTACTGCATTGTGCGGTGTCAGTTTACTTGCACAAACATATGTATTGCGAGCTGCTGAATTAGAAGAAGTAAAAACAGTTGTAGTTAGTGCTGTTGAGGAAGTTGTGGTGGATCCTGCAAAGTTAGCGCTCGCTGAAGCACCTGAAGTTGATGAGGTCATTTCAATAAAGAAATTTTTAAAAACGGTAGAGTCAGGCGCAAATCCTGAAGTGTTGGAAACAAACCTTAACTCTATTATTAGATCTATCGTTGGTTCGCCTATACCCACAACTGAATATTCAGCATCACTTGGTTTGGAAATAATACGCCTTGTGCAAAAAACTGAAAGTCTCAGGGTGTTTGATCGCACGGTAGAACCTCATGCGAGTGATTATTATATGTTGTTACCAGAGAGTCTTACTGAAGCACATCAAAACTTAAAATATTATCAATGGCTTTCACAAGTTGTTTACACAGTTCAAACATGTTTGCGAAATAGAGGCTCTGATACTCTGGCATTAGCCGTTGGTTATCGCGCTTACTTAAAAGATAGTCCGAAAGGATATGATTGGTTGTATAGCTCTCCTGCATATTTTGAAAATATATTGAAATTTCTAGAAAGGGATGAATCACAAACAAATCCGTATTTTAGTTTGACGCCTTTATATGATGAAAACGTTGCCAAACTGAATGATGAATTAGCAGATCGATTGAAGATTAATGGAGAATTTGTTGCCTTTTCTACGAAGGCAAGCGCAGATACACTGCTATGTGCAATGGAGATTCCGTATGAAGATGGAATTAGAATTATTACAGATGCAACACATGATAAGCGAATTTATAGAAAAGATGCGGAGTATTATGAAAATATAATCCGTCGCCGTTTTGCCGTTCAGGGTGAACAGTATATGGTAGATATGTTGAACATTTATGAAGATGCTTTAAAACGCACGCCTGGAAATAATGCCCTTTCAATGTTTGCCAGTTTTTTAAAAGGGATGGGGTTTGTAATTTCTACGGATGAAGCAAATATTCAATTAAAAAAAGAGCTACGCCAAGCAAAAGCTGATTACTGTAAAAAGGCACCATATTTGGCAGCGATTGGTGATGAACCTGAGGCCGAGACAGAACGTGCGATTTGGAATGAACGGTTAGGTGAATGGAAAGAAACTAATAAAAGTATTTTTGATGAGTGGGAGGTAGAGAGGATAACTTTTGAAAGGAAATGTGAAAGTGAATATAGTGATAAGTATTTTTCGTTATTGTATAACAATATTTTAAGCAAAATTGATTTATCAACGGAAAATATAATCCAATTTGTTAATGGTGATTTTGCAAGATTATTTAAGGATAATTTTGTGGAAACAAACCCTGTAGATAGAACTCAGACAGTTCCTTATATCAATTTGCTTTTGAAACTGAAAGGTTTTAATCTTTTTCACTGGAGACCAACTTCTGATTTAGAATGCGCGTCAGACTGGAACTACACTATTTTGCCTACCTTACTTGATATAAATGTGATGCGCACAATAGATGAAGAAGGTCACGTTCGTTATTTGCGGCTAATTCGTACAAGCGATACTGCAGGATTAATGAAAGCAATACGTGATGAGAGCGCATTAGGATTACCTAAATTAACAACACTTACTGTGAATTCATCACCTGTAATTAGCGTAGTTGAAGGTGAGCTCTAGCTAGCTTTATTTATTACGCTTAATTTCTGTGGTGTTACAGAGAGGCGTAAGCCAACGTATAGCTATAAAAATGCATATCAGGCGAAAACAGTTCTTAAGCTTGGTATGCATTTTATGCTATCTTTCATTAGATTCAATCTACACATGAAATTAAATGGAAGATATTACATCCGCTGCATCCACGCCAGAATTAAGTCGCATCGTTGAACTTGAACGGCTTGTCAAAATGAGAACCCCTTATACAATTAAGGCTAGCCCTGAAGAATGCATAAAATTAGCTGAGCGTTTTGGATTTGTTTCAGTAAACGCATTTGAGCTTGCTTATACGGTTACGCATCTTGGTGGAAAATCAATAGACTATAATGTTATTGCTGCCATGAAAGCAAATGTTGTTCAACGCTGCTCTGTCACGTTAAAAGAAATTCCTGAAGAAGTTGATGATACGTTTAATTTTCGTGTGGTGCATCCTAAACAGCAAGAGGAGTTTGAGCTTGAACTGTCAGAGTTTGAAGATTTTGAGTTCTCAAGCGATGGGATCGTGGATCTTGGCGAAATTGGCGCACAGTATTTGTCCTTAAGTGTTGATCCCTATCCAAGGTTTGATGAGGCCGATGTGCCTGTGTTGGAAA
>CAIOTO010000026.1 GCA_903861255.1 uncultured Alphaproteobacteria bacterium
AGCCGTGATGATCGGTTATTATCTGCAGTACGTCACTCAGACGTACGTAGAAAAGAGTTTGCTATAAAAGCAGAAACCGCAGGGGTAGCCTTAGCAGAGGCTACAAGCTCTGAAGAGGAAGAAGATGCACTTTGGTGTATAAACTTTTACACAAAAGCCGCTAAAACCGGCATTAATCCGTATATTGGCTGGCATAATTGTTTGGCTGAAAAGGTAAGAGTTATGTTGGCTGTGCGTCAGCTTAAAAATGATGCGCGTAGGCTAAAGTGCCTAGCTTACGCGTCACCTAATAAGGAGTTATTAATATTATCGGCGCTTAATGCGCCTACTTCGTTGGATTTTAAAGAATGGGCTAAGACATTTATATGCTAGATTTTGATTTTGACTTTGATCTCGATGCGTTTGATGAGGCTGAAGAAGCTCCATCAACATCAGGGATTATCAAAAACAGCTTTGCACGGGTAAAACGGCATAAGCTTCCCAAGTGCGCTAAATACAAATACGCGCAGGATTTAGTTAAACAAATCGGAGACATTCAACCCGGCGAACATATCAATGCAATCGTAAGCGGTAATTTTATCGCTGGGGATTTTATCGAGTCTTATTTGATAGATAATAAGATGATTGCCGAAGAAATCATGATAGCAACGTTATCTATGTCACGCGAAAATGTGGACAGCCTTAAGAATGTCCAAAATCACGCGCTAAAAGGCCCAATGGGCCTGATAATTTCAGATTTCTTTTTTTCGCATGAGAGAAAAAAAGGAATTGTTGATATTATTGAGCAATTATCTCAAGACGCGCCATTTGCTTTAGCGGTGGCAGGAATTCACACTAAGATCACGCTAATAAAAACAACTTGTGGAAAGCACATTGTGATCGGCGGCTCTGCAAATTTAAGAAGCTCTATGAATATAGAGCAAATTGTCATAGACAATTGCCCCATAATTTACAATTTCCATCGCGCGTGGATGGTTGATATACTTAACACCTATCAAGCAACACATCAAATGCTTCGGCGGGAAAAGTTATGGCAACAGGTAGCGAAAGTAGAGGAACAAAAAAAGGTAGCAAAGGAAAGTTTAGAACACCTAAATTAAGTGATGCTCAGAAAAGAGCGAATAAATTAGCCAGATCAATCAAGCCCACCGGCAAAAGCATAAAAACTTTTGTCGGTGGGCCTGTTCCGTTTTAAAGTAAATGGCAAAAGCAACAATCGCAGATTGGGAAAAGGCCAAAGCTTTATTTGAGGCCGGAAAGTCTTTATCTGACATCAATAAAGATACAGGAATTGATCGGGCAACCGTCTCAAAACGTGCCAAAAAAGACGGCTGGGAAAAAGGAATTTATCAACAGTTGATCGCCGATGGTTCAAGAGTTAAAGCCGAAATATCAACACTTTCTTCAACAGTGTTGAACGTTGTTGAAAAGGAAATTGAAGAGCGGACAAAGCACATCACTTTTTTAAATAATCTCACGCTCAAAAATCTGAGCGTCATGAGCAAAAAAGTCAACGCAGATTTTGAAATGGTCGAGCATAAAATATTTCAAGAAACAGTTAATAAAGCATCAGAACTGCTTTTAGGAAAAGAACCTGCCACAGTCATCAACAACACCAACGCTCAACAAAATATATCTAGCATCAGAAGGGAAATAATTGACCCAACTCACGATTAAAACCCCCCGCTCCTTTAAACCGCTTCTTAATCGATCGCGTTATAAAGGAGCGCACGGCGGTCGCGGCTCAGGAAAGTCACATTTTTTTGCCGAGTTGCTTGTTGAGCGGTGCATTTTAGATCGCACTCATGCGGTTTGTGTGCGAGAGATACAAAAATCTTTAAGTCAGTCTGTAAAAAAACTGATTGAAGAAAAGATTGTGAGTATGAATGTCGAGAATTTATTTACTGTCAGAGAGTCGTACATTAAGGCGGATAATGGATCGTTAATAATTTTTCAGGGCATGCAAAACCACACGGCTGATACGATTAAGTCGCTACAAGGTTACGATATCGCATGGGTAGAAGAAGCGCAATCATTGTCGCAAAGATCGCTTGATCTCTTGCGCCCTACAATCCGAGACGAGGGTTCAGAATTATGGTTCTCATGGAATCCGTCCCAGCCAACTGACCCGATCGATATGCTTTTACGCGGCGAAACATTGCCAAACGATTCGATCGTTATTGAAGCCAATTATTTAGACAATCCCTGGCTTCCTGACGTTCTTCTTGAAGAAATGAAATTCGACAAAAAACGCGATCATGACAAATATTTACACGTTTGGTTAGGGCAATACAATAATAAATCCGAGGCGCGTGTCTATAAAAATTGGACAGTTGAAGAATTTGAGCGCCCTGCCGGAACAATTTACCGCTTCGGTGCTGATTGGGGTTTTGCAAATGATCCCACCGCGTTAATTAGATGTTCGATTGACGAAAATCGATTGTATATTGATTATGAAGCAATCATGATCGGCTGTGAGATTGTAAACACGCCAGACCTTTTTCGTGGAATCCCCGAAAGCGACAAATGGTTTATAACTGCCGATAGCTCAAGACCGGAAACTATTAGTCACATGATGAAAAATGGCTTTCCCAAAATTAATGGGAGCGTGAAAGGGCCTGGCTCTGTCGCCGATGGTGTAGAGTTTCTAAAGTCATTTGATATTGTCGTACATCCAAGATGTACCGAAACAATCAGGGAATTAACAACTTACAGCTATAAACTAGACCCACTCACAAATAGAATTTTGCCCATCCTGGAAGATAAAAACAATCATGTTATGGATGCCTTACGCTATGCTTGCGAGGGCATAAGAAACGTACGCAAGAAAAAAGAGCGAAAACCGTCCGCTTATAGCTCTGGTAGCTGGATGTGATATCATGCGCAAAAATACCAAACAGGATTGAAAATGTCTGAAGATAAGATAATTGTTCGCGTTAAAAAGCGTTTTAATCTCGCCGCAGAACTAGAAAGTGAGGGGCGAATTGAGCGGCTTGATGATGTTAAGTTTGTAAGACTTGGCCAACAATGGCCAGATTCTGTTAAACGAGATAGGGAACGCCCAGGGCAGGAGCGCCCAATGCTAACAATAAACAGGCTGTTTCAATTCCGAAACCAAATCATCAACGAAATCAGACAGAACCGCCCCGGAATTAAAGTCCGCCCGGTTGACGATGATTCAGACATTGAAACCGCTGAGATCATGCAGGGCCTAATAAGACACATACAAGATGCTTCAAGAGCTGATATTGCTTACGATACTGCAGCAGAGTGGCAGGTTGATACAGGTCTGGGATACCTTAGAATAATCACGGAATATTGTGATGACGATAGTTTTAATCAAAATATTATAATCAAGCGTGTCGTTGATCCAAATAAAGTCTATTTTGATCCGGAAAGCACCGAACCAGATGGCTCTGATGCCAAGTGGGCATTTGTAGTTGAAGATTGGTCACTCGATGAGTTTAAAATGGAATGGCCAGATGCCGACACAACTGGCTGGAATGATGGCGTTACCGGAGATGCTCAAGGCTGGTTCGGGAAAGA
>CAIOTO010000027.1 GCA_903861255.1 uncultured Alphaproteobacteria bacterium
CGAATAAATCCATTTTTCACACGATCTGTGCTTGAGCATTTTTTGCAATTTACTGACATAGCTTGTCTCCTGAAAAGTTTCCTTTTCAGAATAGCACATTATCAACCTTTAGTTAAGTGTCTCAAACAATGAGATTCTTCTCTCTTACATTCTGAAAAAATGTACAAATATTAACAGTATTGCACTTGCATCTTGAATGGAGCCATCAATCATTTCTATGGGCAGCATCTTCTTTTTCATTAATTTTTCTCCACTGCCCTGCAAAGGGAGGATCTGGCGTTACAAGTCTCCAAATTTTCTCACATAACATACACTTATACCATTTTTCTTCAAGTCCTATGTTATAAAGAGGTTTATCAACTGGTATTTCTTGGAATACGGAGTTTTTGGTGATTTTTTCTTGAAAATCATAATAATCACTCCAGCCTTTAAATGATTTTCCTTCTTCTCTAATTTCACACTCACATTCATTCATATTTGATTTCATTTTAGTGTTCCTCCTCCTATTTTCCATGCAGCTTCAACACCACCTTCAACAATCACTTGACTTGTCCCTCCTACCCAAGCTCCACCTTGACTACTAACTTCACCAACATATATTTGTTTGCCTGCCGGAATACGGGCAATGGTATATTCAGCAGGCTTGGTTCTTAAAAAAGGTACTTCTTTAATTTTACCCCATTCAGGAAGTATTGCCTTATCAATAGCGGACTGAAGTGATCCTGATGTTTTTTCAATGCCCCAACATGCCCCAAATTCTGTTGACTGTCCTGGAGCCCATACTCGAGTGATTTCAAATGGTTTCTCAAGAGTTATAACAGCGTAGCGTCCTCCTGAAAAAGTAGAGGCAACCGAATCAAGTGTTTCACCTAATATCCCTGGATTCAAAGCATCTGCTTCACTTATAACACGACCTGGTATTTGGGAAACAATTCTTTCATAATTTGTTGGTAATTGGGAATTTGCAGCACCTTTTCCAAGACTCTTTGCTGCCCCTTTAACCACACCTTTAAGTGCCGCTCCAGCACCCACCACAGCCAATCCATCATTCACTGAATTTCCTATAGCTCGTGCTGTGCCTTTATCGGTAAGTCCAGTATACCTTAAAAATACATCTACACCTTTTCCGATAGCACTTGCAACCGTTCCAAAAGCTTTAGCCATATCCATAGGCGAATCACCTTTTGCATATGCACTCTTGAACATTGCTGAGCATGCTGCCGTTTCACCAGGCGTTAGTGGACGCTTAAATACGCTCTCTTGTGTCCATTTGAGATGTGCTGCAACATATTCTGCTTCGCCCCCTTCGACGTTATCTGGGCGCGTCGCCGCAGCTTCAAGGCTTGTGTCCAAGTGAAGCGCTTTAGTAAAGTCATTAATAATTTCGCCAACTTTTTCAACACCAAGGGCTTTGAGTACAGCACGACGACCTTTGCCAACAGTTGATACTTCGGCTTCATCATCGGTATCAGGGTCGTTTGTTGCAGCCTTCGCACTCGCTGCAAAATTATGATCCAACGACGTATTCGCACTAAATATAGCCATGCCAATATCATCGGCGCTCATCCCCGCAGCGATGGCAATTGCACCCGTAATGATGCGTGCAGCCGCTTGGGTTTGCCTGATGCGCACAGGGTCATAGCCTTTATCCCCAAGTCCACCGGTGGGTGTCAGGATATCAGCTGTTGTTTCGGCGATGAAGGCTCCCGCAGCACCCGCAACGGCTTTACCCAGTATTTCTGAATCCATACCACTTGCCGCACCAACAATGACGCCTTCTCCGGCACCTTTTAGGCTATGCAACAATTTATGAGCAATAGCTTCAACCGCTGTTCCTTCGGAGCCTTTATACCATGTACCTATTTGATTCGACACATAGCCACCGATCGTGCCCGCAACGGCACCAAGGGTTGATGCAATTCCGTCTGTGCGTCCGGTAAAGGCAAGATCCGTTGACGTCTTAACCGCCATGTTGACGCCTTGATTGGCTGCAAAATCTTCCAACGTGCTTAGAGTTGACAGATCCGTTGCAAGGTCTGCCTTTTGCAGTGCGCCATGTGTCATGCCTGCCAATAACATTGACATGCCCGTTGATTGAAGGGTATCAACGCTTGCAAATGCCTTAGCTGATTTTGCTGGGTCGAATCCGTTATTAGCTAGCGATAGTGCTGCGGATGTGCAGAGGGATGTGAACCCAGCCGCAAACATCGCAGTACCCGCGCCTGCCATGCACGTTCCTGCAAAACACGATGTCAGACCAGTTGCACTACCGAGTGATGTCGCCATAGATGTACCCACACTCATCGCAGCGCCTGTGCCAAATGTAACAGCGCCAACAGCAATGGCAATCAGTGCGCCACAGGCAGCGGTTATGCCACCTGCTTTTTGATTGACTTCGTTATGCACTTCTTCCCAGAACAGCTGTGTGACCGTGCCATGATCCAGTTCAATGCGTTTAAGGAATTCTGCCGTTCTGCCGCGAACCTCCTCAATAACCAACGTTACAGGTGCGTCTTCGGCAGAAATCACCTTAAGATTACCAATCCTGGATTGTGTGCCCGTTTGGTGTTCAGACATATGCATCGATTGCGATTTGTACCACATACCTTCAGACTTTTCTGAACGCTGGAAGCTTTCATAACTCTTACTAAGATGAAAGGTAATCGTTCCGCCCTTTGGATCAATGACAAGGTCTTTGATGCTGACGTTGGTCAAATCGACAGAGCCTCGTTGCCCAAGGATGATCTCGACGGGTGTATCGCCGGCATCCATGCCTACTGAGTTTATCCGTTGATAGGATGAATAAATTTCGCTATCTTTTCCGCCGAAAAGGCCTCCCCATGAACTTTTGCCTTTTGTATGCTCTTTCGTGGCACAGCTGTATGAATTTTGCACATCATGTATACGAACACCTTCACCCGCCAAGAATTGTAATAGTTTTGCACGTACCTTGGTTGCGTACGTATCAATGCGTCCATCGGCTTTAAAGACCACTGCGCCTTTACACGTGTAGTTGGATGTCATGGCTGTGGACCAATGTTCCTCAATCGTTTTTCGGCTGCGCCCGTGATGTTCAACCTTTGTCCGTGCGCCCTCAAGCATCAATGGAATGTCGAAAAGATTACCAGACGTTTCGAATAGAATGGAGGTATCCGAATGCGCCTCAATCGCTTGCAAGCACAAATCGTGTTCAGCCTTAACATGGATTGGCCCCTTGGATCGCATAGTAAAGCGTTCAATCACGTCTTGAAAACCGCCATCAATCGACATCCGTTTTGACTTTGAGCCTAAGAATCCGCCTTTTTCGATGGTTAGTTTAATACCGTCATCTGATAGCCAGTTCGCAGCACGCCCATCTACAGAACCAAAATTAAGCTCAAGAGGATGTGGTTCAGTCTTTGCTTTTGGTTTTCTGACTTTGGTTTTTGGTGTGGCAACATCAACGTCTTTATCCGAGTCGTCTTCACGCATAGCTCGTGCGGTTGAGATATTCTCTTTCTCTGGCTCGTCCATTATGTCTTCAAGCGGAGCCTCCTGTACAATGGCCCCCCCATCGATATGTGCTTCACGCGCATTAATGGTGACCCGTTGACCGAAGATACCGCTTGCCCCCAAGTTTCGCATGATTTCAGCGTTGGGTGTATACATCATCAGCTGCGCATGTTCAGGAATGAATCGATCCAAAAACTGTTGTTCAGGTATTCGTTGATAGAACAAAATTGTTTTTGTGACGCTATCAAGGTCATCTCGTGTAAAGGTACCACGGCGAACCATATCTTGTGCACGCCCCATGCATGTTTGTGCTAAATTTCCTATTGATTCACGTACCCAAGGGTCATACATCCGCCCCGTTATAGCGCCATACATATGCATAAACGCATACATTTCAAGACGCCGGTCAACAAAATATAATCCTCTGAAACCCAGATCTGGCTGATCAAGAACAGGGACATTTTGGCGACTCACAATTTGGGTCTGATAGGATATATCCTCGGTTGGAGCAATAAATCTATTTTCCGTTTCTTGAACCATACCGCCGATAAGCTGTTTAGCATATGGCGTAACTGTAGTAAGCAGACCATTTTCTAACATGATACCTGTCATATGCGATGGTGCACGTTGAGAATGGCCACCTTGGCTGAATACGTTGGTTGTAATATCAATGATTCGTGCTGAAAGTCTTCCTTCAAGTCGCATGCTTCCGATATTTACGTCGAAGTGCTCACCAATGCGTATGTTTGACGATACGGTAATAATATTAGTTCCTTCGCCGCTTCCGGCACTATATCTAATATCTTCTATATTGAGGTACGTTCTAAAATTATCTTTAATCTCCTTTTGTTTTAAAAATAAAGAACCACTAACAAAAACATCATTCGCTAGGATTGAACATACATCTACATTGAGATAAAAATTACCATGTACGGTTAGTTTTGCTGCATTTGATACAAAGCCTCCGCTATGAATGTTATGTGCACAGTCATTATTTCCCCAATTTTTATGAAAAGGTGCAGTACGATTATATGTCCATTCTTTTGATTCAATAGTTAATCTTCCACCACACGTAAATTGAGTTGATAAGGTTTCAATTTTTTGATCACATGTATCTGTCTTAATATGCATATCAAGACTACTAAATAGCTCTCCATAAGTGCCTTTTAATTTCCCTTTTACAGCGCGGACTATTAGGCGATGGTTGCTCGAAATACGTGAAGCATTGCTTTTATATGTAGTAAAGGATTGATCGTAATTTCCACGAAAAAATTGATGTGCGTTTCCTCCATTCGGAATAGCTACAGATTCCCCCCACAATACATCCCCAAGCCGCGACACAATCTCTGTCGGCCCTGCACCAAAGAGTATTCCATAGCGATTATCCACATCCCCATCAACGGTGACATTCATATGATATTTATGTGCAGGTACAGACGGTCTTGGCTGGTCTTCAACATGTTCAGGCTCTAATGTTTTGAGTGATCCCATTTCATCATTGCTTTTGCCATTTCGAAAGGTCTTGGTAAATAAATCCAGTGCGCTAAAAGCCGCTAAATAGCGATCATTTTGATAATCATCCACATGCATTTCAACGTGGTGGCCAAATTTTAAATCAGTTGTTGGAATAAATGATTTTGCATGAACAATAACCTTTTTATCTTTGCCAACAAAGAAATTGTCTTGGTTTTGTTGCAAGAATTCAGCGACGTTTCCACTCAGCATAGGTGAAGTGGTGCTTGTGCTTGAAGAAAAGTCACGCATCCTAATAGCCATATTACCTTTTGTTCTTACCCTGCCTATTTTCCGTGTTGGGTAAAAGGGATTCCACCTTAATATCGTTAAAGAATTATCTTTAATAGAAAAATCTGATGTTAATAACATATCTTCACGGGATATAATCTCAGCATCATTCAAAAAAGAGACTGCATCCAAGAGCATTCCTTTTAAAGCAAACAAACGTCCCGTTGATGTATTATTAAAGGTGCTCAAGCTAAATTTTCCATTTCCAAGTGATAAAAGACGTTCATTATCAATTGTTTGTGCCTCAAATCCACCTTGGCGAACAATCAATCGTCCTTGATTCAGCAAATGGTCAAGTTTTGCTGTGCGGCTATAATGGTTTGCTTCAATAACAGCTTCTTTTTTATTAACCAGCTTCTTACCTTCATAACCCAGTTCATCCACATCAATTTTATTGTGGTTGGTAAGCTCTCCATCCAGCGTCATCGTTCCATTGTTTTCGACTCTACCATGAAAGGAAAAGTGTGTTTTTCCGTATGCTGTAAATTGCCCATCGTTTTGGATAATGCAGGCGCCGGTAATGCTTAGGTCTTTTCCTTCAAAATGTCCTTCGTGTGTATTTATAAACAGTGGAAGGGGCGCCGTGTCCCTTTCGGCAGATGCAATGTCATCAAATAAGAGCTCAGAGACCGACATAAAACCACTGTTAATTAACTTACCTGCGACTTTCGTTGTTAACGACCGAACATTCAGATTCCCATGCTGCACAACATCCTTTGTATCAAGGCTAAGTGTGTCAAAATCCAAGTCACCTTCAAGAAAAATAGCCCCATGAGGATTGGAAAGTTTTAAATTCCGTGAAAGCGCAAGTCCTGCTGTATTGGCAGAGACACACATGTGACCCGAATTATGCATATGATAATTGTAGCCATGCGCTGTCCATTTGATGCCATCTTCACTAATTTTTATCCCTTCGTAAGTAGAACCTTTGTATATGTGATCAAGTGATTCTTGTGTTTTATCGAATGATTCTTCGAATGGAATAAACAAATCGGTTGTTTGCCGCAACATATCAGCATAGATATCAAGCTGTTTGGCATCAATCAAAGGGTCAAAATGCGTAGCATCTGCTGCAGAATCAAAGCTCTGAACACCTATATTCAAGCGAATTGTTTTTAAAGTCCCCGCTTCTCTCTCAAGAAAGGCATGTTCTGGGATTACACGTTCAAACTCGGCAAACGCAATGGTTTGGAATAACGTTGTCCAGAGGAAGCAGGTCAGTACAAAGGAACTGAATAAACGACGGATAAAGGGAAAAATAACTGCGCACATAACAAAATACTCCACGGAGTGTTGGCGATTATTAACCTAGTGAAGAAGTTGAATGTTCCTGTCAATATTTTTATATTTAAAATTTTAAATAAATAAAATAAGAACCCATTACTTTTGATAGGTGTTTGTTTAATAAAAAAATAGCAAATTAGATGTAAATTCTACTCAATCAGAACATTTTCAATAATATCTTCAATATCGATTGACTCTTTATCACTATAAAAGACAAAGTGACCTGTGAAATGTATGTGGCACCATGCGACGGGCGATGATTTCTTTAGGAATTTCAACATTTTTTTGCTCTTTGGACTTCTCTCAAGCAAGCTTGATTGAATCGAGGCATTGTAATAGATAATTGCATTGGCAATTAAGCGCCCACATTCATTACTAATTTCCATTTCAAGATCGGTTTGCCCAAGCAAAGCCTTTCGCCCTGTAACTTTTGCAATGGCAGCTCTCAATCCATGGTAGGATTCAACGCGATTTTGTGAACGCTGCACGTTCTCGAGTATGGTTGGATCAAGAATACACTTTAGCGTATAAATACTGCGAATAAGTTTGTCATATTCAAAAATGGCATTACGCGTAGCGTTGTTTTGTGGCAGAGCACATAATTTTTGAATGAGCACGCTTTGACTTATTTCTTTAAGTGCAAGGGTTGCAATAATGTGGTCAATATTTTCTTTTTCATCCAAAATCAATTGCCTATCAATGGTTTTGGTTGGTTTTACCCAAAATGAATTGTAGGTTGAGGTGTCGTTTGCACCACAGACTTTTTTAAGTTCACTTTTAAGATTTGCAAAACGCGGTCTGAAGTCACCAGCAAACCAGTGGAAAAGCGCAAAGTTTGCTTTGCTAATGCCATGCATATCACTGGTCACCACCATCGGCTGTATAATTGATGTGTTGCCATACCACAAGTCAAATGAAAAATAGCTCTCATGATCATGTGCGCCAATGAGCTCATTCATAATGGGAACGTGGTTTGATAAGAATGTGTATGCAACAACACCGCGCCCTTTTTTAAAATACTTCTTGGAGTTTCTAGCTTTAGCTGTTGGTGTAAGTGCTTCGAACTTCTGACCATCTAAGCTCCCAAACAAAGTGTCTTCATCAAACGTGTAATGGGGAAAGATTGGCAACTGCGCAATTTTGTTTGCAATGATTACGTTTGCTTCTCTTAGTGTTGATAGGCGCATATACTGCTGATACGTTGATTCAAGCTTGTGGTAAGGAATGTCACTAATCTTTGCCATTTTGTAATGGCCTATGTTGGAAGCGTTTGACATCAGCACCGCAATTAAATGATCCACATCATATTTTTGTTTCACATAACGGGGTTGCAAAGGGGAAAAGGCTGCCATAAAATTTGTTTGATGGTTAACAAAACGCAAGACTTCGCTTAGGTCGCGCATGGGAAGCTTGCTGTAGAGTGATTCTTGCTGCGCCTCTCGAATTTCTTTTGGTTTTACCCAGGTTATTTCTTCTTTGACAGGGTTATATTTAATGTGTTTTAGGCTTCCTTGTTTAAGGCGCGCATCGAATGTGCTCCAAAGTGTATCTAGTTCTTTGAAAAGTGAATCAATTTGATCGACGCAAGGTGTTTTGAGCCACGGTATGTCCAAGGTTTTTAAGGCTTCTTCTTTACGGTTAAGTGAAACCAAATCTTCTGCAAAAGGCCTGTAACGTATGCTGTCTTTAATATGAATAGCACCTGTGTCAATTTGTTCAATCAGCTGTCTGTAAACCTGTAATTCATAACGATTCATTAAATAAGTCGTTTCATTTTTATCATTCTTTACCTGAATATATTTCTTAGTTTGTTTTTAAATAAAATCAGTAGGAATTTCTGCCGTTTTTTGCTTTGTAAGTGACTGTTTCTTTGAAAAGACATCCTGCATCCATTCAATTGCCTTAAGCAAAGGATTTGCTTCAAGATGACTTTCAAATTCAAGATTCATAAAAAGAGGCCTAAGATTGTACTTATAGCGCGCCGAAGCTTTATCCCTCTCTTTCCATTGTCTTTCGTGTTCCTGCACTTTCTTTTTAAGCATTTTATTGGCGAGAGCTCTAATGGATTCTTTAGGCAAAATAGCAAAGGCTTGTTTTTAGGAATATCGAATGTTGTCGTATCACTTAATTTATCATCAACAAAGATAAGCATGAGCTTGGCAACTTGTTGGTCTCTATCCTCTCTGTCATTATTTGCTTGCTCTTTGACGTTTGCCTTGATGTCAATTTCGAATCGTTTGGTGTTCACAATTAGCGATGTCATAATATTGTCATTTATTTGCTGATAGCGCCTAAAAACATAACATAAAAGGTAAAGATAGGTTTTTTCATCATCAAAACGCTTTAAATCTCTGACTGTATAACGATGAACAAGGCTTGCGTAATAGTTTATGTTCACTTGAGAAAGTGACAGATGCGGAATGATCATCTTTGAAATGGGATAAAGCGATTTCAGGAGTTGATTCTTTTTTATTTCGACACTCATTTGCATAAAATTGAAATTCTTTGCGTCTTGTTTAAGCGCAGCAAGCAGTGCAAGTGTTTCATCGTTGTTGATAAGTATTTGTAGTAATCTTTTATCATTGTTGGATAAATATGTTTGAAGAAAAACTTTAATGCGCAAACCCTCAGAAACAAGAGCTTCGCCGACTATTGTTTGCAACGTCGTATAGCCAGGCCGCACAATTTTCTGCTCTTTTAGAAAATGAAATACTTCTTGAAGAATGAATTTAGGTGTCGCATCTCGTTTTGCTATATCTTCAGCATACTTTTTTACCAATGGCTGCGTATTCCAATCAATTCGATCATCAATTCCAATTTTATTCGGGCACCGATTCCAATAATATCCGAGCACTGATTCCAATTTTATTCGGGCACCGATTCCAATAATATCCGAGCACTGATTCCAATTTTATTCGGGCAC
>CAIOTO010000028.1 GCA_903861255.1 uncultured Alphaproteobacteria bacterium
CCGCTCGACGTTCTTGGTCTTCTGCTTCAGTAATGATGTCGATGCTCCACCCCGTTAGCTGTGATGCCAAACGAACATTTTGTCCGCGGCGTCCAATAGCTAAACTCAGCTGAGTTTCTATAACAACAACTTGAACACGCTGTGTATCCTCGTCAATAACCACTCGAATGACTTCGGCTGGCGCCAATGCATTTACAACATATGTTGCAGGATTATCAGACCATGGAATAATATCAACTTTTTCACCATGAAATTCATTTACGATTGATTGAACGCGTGAGCCTCTGATACCAACGCATGAGCCAACTGCATCCAATGATGAATCGTTTGTTAAGACGGACATTTTCGCACGACTACCTGGATCGCGTGCAACACCTTTTATTTCGATAATACCATCATAAATTTCAGGCACTTCTTGTTCAAAAAGACGTGCCATGAAATGAGGGTGCGTCCGTGATGTTGAAATCATCGGGCCACGTGCGTCAGGGCGAATTTCTGTGATAAGAACACGAACACGATCGCCAACACGGAATGTTTCACGGGGGATCATTTCCTCGCGACGTAATATGCCTTCGCCACGTCCTAAATCAAGCACAACGTTGCCAAATTCAATTCGTTTCACTATGCCGCTAATGATTTCTCCAATGCGATCCTTGTATTCTTCATATACGTGTGTGCGTTCTGCTTCACGTACTTTTTGAAAAATAACTTGACGGGCGCTTTGTGCTGCAACACGACCAAATTCAATCGGAGGCAGTTCCTCAGAGATTTCGTCATCGAGCTCAAATGTCGGATCGATCTTTTGTGCTTCTTCGAGCGTGATTTGATAGTTTGCATCTTCAATTTCAGACACAACCAGCTTGTAACGCGCAATATTTACTTCGCCTGATGTGCGATCTATATCGACACGAATGTCATGTTCAAGGCCATATTTTGCTTTGGCAGCCTTTTGTATGGCTTGCTCCATCGCAAATAGCACTTCATCACGTTCAATATTCTTTTCACGAGCGACTATGTCTGCTATTTGCAACAACTCATGTCTTGGTTGTGCGGCAAAAGCTTCGTTTGGTTTAATTTTTCTGCTAGCCAAAGTAATAACCTCTTTAACTCAATATATATAAAATTTTAATTAGGCACATGTAAACGAGCCACTCGAATATCGCTGTAATTCAGCTCAATGTCAGTGGATTTGTCATCGTTAGGTTGATCCAGTGATACCCTTATACCTGTTTCTGAAGCAAATTCCAATGTTCCTTGAAATTTCTTTCTGTTTTTTATTGAAAAATTTGTTTGCAGTGACACAGGTTTGCCCATAAACCGAATGAAATCCTTAGGTTTGACGAGAGGCCGCTCCAGACCGGGTGATGACACCTCAAGAGTATAAGCGTCTGAAATCCAATCTTCTACGTCTAACATTGGTGATACCAGGCGACTTACTTTCTCGCAATCTTCAATTCCAATGTCGATATCGTCAATGCGTTCGATCATGATTTGAAGTGTTTTTCGGATGTTTCCAGTGTTTTGAATGCGCACCACAGCATAGCCATCATCATGCATGACGGGCGCTATGAGGTTTTCAATTCGTTGACACAGTTCCATTCTTTTTCCTTGTTTGGTTTAAGTTGTGCAAGTTTAAGTTGATCTTTGTTTCTATTTCTTACGAAACGCATCTAGTGTGACAACATTTGTTTCACCTTCAGCCAAGGGCTTTATTTCTTTTTTCTCGGGCTCGAGTAAAACTGACAAGTCAAGTTCCTCGTATGAATCGAGGGACGGTGTGAATTCCAAGCCAAAATTAACAGACGGATCAACAAATTTAATGACAGCGTCAAATGGAACAATGATACGTTCATCTGCATTGTCAAAACTTAGTGTTACAGCGAAAAAGTTGTCATGAATTTCTAAATCCCAGTATTCATGTTGCAAAACAACAGTCATGTCTTCAGGATAGTCTTCACGCAAAAACTCCGGAATTTGAACGCCAGGGTAATTCGTTATAAAATCAATATAGAAATGATGTTTTCCAGGGAGGCCATTTTTTGCGACATCGGTTAGGACATCGCGCATAACCTTGCGAATGGCGGTTTGAACCAGCTCTTCGTAATTGATTATGTCATTTTGCTTCACAAGAAATCTCCTTTAGTAATTTAGTGAGGGGCATTCTGTTGCCCGGGGCCCCTCAAACCGCTACTGGAAAACCACTATATTATTCGTAAAACGAACTTTTAAGCAGCTTTAGCTACAACGCGACGACGACGATTGCTGTTAGCAACGCGACGGTTACGGTTTGCCAAACGTGTTTGACCACGTCCACCAGTTGAAGAGTTACGAATTGTGCCTCTTATAAGTTTTAGTCCGATAACGGTGGTACTATACCGAGCAAAACGAATATCTTTATTACGCACGTCGATCCTATTTCGTCCCCGTAAAATTTCAATTATTACATTGGTGGAGACGCCGGGTACCGCCCCCGGGTCCGCAACGACTATTCCATAAACGGTTTATTGCCATAGATAGTTTCCTATCAATACTAAAAATAGTCCTTTTTAGAAAAAATTCAAGGTATTAATTGCAGAATAATGAATCATTTTCGAGAAATAGTTATAAGTGGTAATAAAAACAACCATGTTGCCCACCACCAAGACTGCCAAAAACCAATACTAAAAAGTATAATCATTATATTTGAAGTGAAGAATGCAAATGCAATTTTACGTGTTGGTGTCTGGTACAATCTAATTTTTTCTACGAGAAAGACGAGTAAAGCTGTCCACCAAAGTGCACCAAGCAGGCCGCATTCTAGCCACCATTGCAAAATCATGTTATGCGGGTGTTTTGGGATTTTTTTTCCTTGAATTGGGCTTGGATGGAAACCTTCCCCATTCTTGAATTCCCAGTAAAAAGGTTTTGTGGCAAATTCCCCTCCGACTTTGTCTTCTGCGCTAGCACCCAAGCCAAAACCAATCCAAGGTCGTTCCATAATTTTTTTACTTGTGTATTGCCAAATATAAAGCCTGTGAATGTAGCTGTATGAGCGAATAAATTTATTAATTTCATGAATATTTTTATCAGTGAGGAATGTGTTAAAAATAAAAGGAAGGCATAGACAAATAATGATGATCTTTGTTTGGATAAAACGCCAAAATATTTTTGATTCAATGGATGCTACGCCATATGCGCAGAGGCTTAGTAATAAGCCTACGATTGCGGTATCACAATCGAGAATGGGCATAATACACATCAGAATCGCACAGAAAAGGGCAGCTTTCCAAAAGGGTTGATTGCAAAGGGCAGGCCACACAGCTATTGAAAGAGTCATTCCGATTTTTGATAAAATTAATGCCCTCGTTTTTCCAACTTTCTCAGCGGAGGCTACAATTAAGCTGCCGCAATAATAGTCAATAAGAATAAGAGTAAAGCAAGCAATAATCCCATAAAAAAGATAGCTGTATAATTTTATATTTTCAGTGCGTTGATGCGTGTGGAGTGCGTGCCACCATAAAAAAGAACCCGCCAACATGCTGCATATTTGTAATTCGATAGCATAATTTTCATATGGTCTAAAAAAGTCAAAAAGAGTGATAAAAATCAAACCGTAATTAAGGTAGCGCTCAAATGAAGAGCGAGGAGCTATTTGATTTTTAATAATGTTGTTGATATCCGCATGTGTCCATATTTTTCGTAAATACGTGATAGACCAAATGCCTGCTACTACAAGAATAGGTACTGCATATCGTTGAAAGAAAAGAACTGTTGGACATAATGCAAATATTAAAACAGCAGGAATATAACGATCAAACGGTAGGTTTTTATAGGATTGGCACGATAGTTGCATATGAGCTCGGTAGATGTTCTACATAAAGTCACTCTGCCATGCCGGATCTTTTAAGTAAATCAAAAGTTGTTCTTCCTAACCCGAAGGTTTCTGTGCAAAAGCCTAATATTATTTTGCTTTCACTGCAAAAAGTTCAGGAAGAGCAGTTGAGCGTTTCTTCGCAAAATATGGCCAATGCAATGCATGCAGGGTTTAAAGGCTTTATTCTGTCGTCTGAAGAGTGCGTTTATAAAACGCATGATAAGAAAAGGGTTTCATATGTTAAGTCTTCTGGTATGACACGGGATTTATCAGATGGTGCACTCAATATGACACGTAACCCCTTAGATTTTGGCTTGTCTGGGGCTGGGTATTTTGTGGTTCAGACGGCAAATGGAAAGCGTTATACGCGAAATGGACGTTTTACCTTGGATAAGGAAGGACGATTGGTAACGTCTTCAGGAAATCCCGTGCTAAGCCAAACAGGCAGCGAGATTAGAATTCCTAAAGATATTAAATATTTCACAGTATCTCGCGATGGCACGATGTTTATTAACGGTAATAAAGCAGGAAGACTTGGTGTCGTTGAATTTAAAAATGAACAAGCCATGCGACTCGAAGGATCAAGTCTTTTGTCAAGTAAAGAAGATGGAACGCCGGGAACAAAAGCACTTATAACCCAAGGTGCTTTTGAAGAGTCGAATGTATCAGTGATGGATGTCAGTATTAAATTAATTAATATCATTCATCGATTTGAAGAAGCTCAATTGTTAATCAAACAATATGAAGAACTTCAGAAACAAACAATGAATGCTTCTGCTAAGAATGTGTAAGGAAAAATAAATGAGTGGTATTAATAATGCATTTCATGTGGCACGAACCGGTCTTCAAATGGCGGAAAAAAATCTTGGTGTGAAGGCAATGAACATCGCTGGTCAAAATGCTGATGCTTATAAAAAGCAGTATATGATTACGCTTGATTTACCATATATAGATCAAGGAGGCGTTGGTACAAGCACATCTAATAACAATACAATTTCACCGACCGGTACGCAAATTGGTTTGGGTGTTCAGTCAGGCGGGATTTATCGTGATTTTTCGCAAGGTGAAAGTATCCAAACAAGTAACTTCTTAGACGTAATGGTGGACGGAGAAGGATTTTTCCAAGTCACTATGCCGGATGGAACAACGGCTTACACACGCGTAGGTGCTTTTCAATTAAGTCCTAATAACGAAATTGTGATGCCCAAGACTGGGTACGTGATTGCACCAGGTATTACATTGCCAACAGGAACAACAGATGTGTCAATTAATGCGCAAGGGCAAGTCTATGCCAAGGTATCTAGTTCACCTGCTCAGGTTCTTGTTGGTCAATTTCAGCTAGCTACATTTTTCAACCCATCAGGTCTGAAAGCGATCGGTGATTCGATGTTTCAAGAAACATCTGCGTCGGGTACGCCAGATGTCGGTGTGCCAGGTTCAAGTAGGCGCGGTAACATTAAGCAGGGTTGGCGAGAAGGTGCGAACGTTAATGCGGTCGAAGAAATGACTGATCTGATAAAAATTGAAAAAATATATGACATGTTAACAAAAATTTTAAAAACAGGTGATGCGATGATGTCATCTGCCACAAGCATTGGGCGTTAATTTAGAAGTAGGAGTGTAACTCATGGTGAAATTATTACGCTATATATTTTTTACACTCTCATTTTTTATTGAGGTTGAAGTAAAGGCTGAGGTATTTACAAAAATATCAGTAGAAAAGTCACTCGTTGCAGAAATTATGCAAAAGGTTGCATTTACTGACTTTGAAGTTGCTGTTGATACATGGCAGACGGGCTGGGCAAATTCTACGGATGACAAGTCATTAAGTATTATTGAGCTAAGTGTGACGCCTGACCAAAAACGATTCAATGCTGTTATTGCGTGGGGTGATCCAGCAAAAGGTGGCGTCATTAAAAAAATTTCAGGCAATATTAAAAAATTTATGATGCTTCCAATTTTGTCTGCGCCAGTTGGTCAGAAAACAGTAATTACAGAATCTAATATATCCTATGTTCGCTTTTCGGATGACCAGATTAATCCGGGAATGGCACTTAGAAAAGAAGATATTGTCGGAAAGTTTTTGAAGGCAGGGCGTTCTCTGCAGTTTGATAAGCCATTGCAAATGTCTGATTTAGAAGTGCCTGTCCTCATTAAAAAGGGAGAAGAAGTTCGAATTAAATATGTAGACCGTTTTTTTGAGATTTCTATTGTAGCGACTGCAAAAAGCAATGGTTGTGCAGGTGAAAGAATTTCATTTGAAGTAGGTACAGAAAAAAAGAAGACGATTCAAGCGACCGTGCTTGGATCTGGTCAAGCTGAGATTAGAGAGAGCTTATGAAAACAGCATGCGCATTAATGATGTTGTTGACGCTTACAGGGTGTAACCTGGCAGAAAAGATGTCAACAATAGGCGAGCCACCTGAGCTGAGCCAAATTCAAGATCCTACACGCGTGAAGGGGTATCAACCCGTTAGTATGCCGATGCCAACACCAACTGTTATGCGTGCTGAACATGGACCTTCTCTTTGGGAAGCCGGATCGCGTGCATTTTTTAAAGATCAACGTGCTGGAAAAGTTGGTGATGTTATAACTGTTGAAATTTTGATTGATCAATCAGAGTCGATTGAAATGACGCCGAGCATTGAGCGCAATAGTTCTGGGTCTGCATCAGTTACAAGTGCTTTAGGGTTAGAGCGAAAGGCAGAAAAACTCTTTCCCTTCAAACAACGAACACTCGATAAGGTTAAAGCTGATCTCCCAAATCCAAACTGGTTGGATGTTAAGTCAAATCCTAAACTTTCAGGCACATCTAAATATAATGTAAACGATAAAATGAGGTTTAAAATAGCAGCAACTGTTTTGCAAATTTTACCAAATGGAAACATGGTTATTGCTGGACGTCAAGAAATTCGTTTGGTGAATGAAGTTCGTGAAATTCAAGTAAAAGGTATTATACGTCGCGAAGATATTTCCGCATCAAATCTAATAAATGGTGAAAAAATATCCGAATTGAGAATTTCCTATGGCGGACGCGGTGAGTTAACTGATATGCAAGCATTCCCGTGGGGGCAACAAGTCATGAATAAGATTTTGCCATTCTAAAAACAATCCTGATTATAATTACATTTTTATGCTGAAATAATTTGCAATTTCATTTTTTTGCACTATATTATGTTTATAGAAGAGCGCTCAAATACATTATGTATAATGTGCTGAACGTCACAACGGATTGGTATTCTTTTGCCTTCGTTATTCCTTCAAAAAAGGCTGATGAAATGCTTGACTTTTTTCGCCTGTTAACTTAGTATCCATATAAATGTTTAAAGCTATGTCTTGTTAAGACAAGAAACCAGAGATCGTAATGCCAACAATTAATCAGTTAATACGTAAGCCACGTACACCAAAAACTGTGCGAAACAAGGTTCCTGCGTTGGAAGCTTGCCCACAACGTAGTGGAGTTTGCACCCGTGTGTTTACAACAACGCCAAAGAAGCCAAACTCGGCTTTGCGTAAAGTTGCCCGTATCCGCTTGACGAATGGGTTTGAAGTAACAGGGTATATCCCAGGTGAAGGCCACAATTTGCAAGAGCACTCTGTCGTAATGATTAGAGGTGGCCGTGTAAAGGACTTACCAGGTGTCCGTTATCACATTGTACGTGGTGCATTGGATACCCAAGGTGTTAAAAATCGTAAGCAATCGCGCTCAAAGTATGGTGCGAAGAAACCAAAATAAATTTTAAGTTCGTTTAAAGTGATCTTTTAAAAGTTAAAGTAAAGGAAATAGTGCATGTCACGACGTAGAGCCGCCGTAAAACGCGAATGCTTGCCGGATGCTAAATTTGGCGACACAATTTTGGCAAAATTCATGAATTGCCTTATGTATCAAGGTAAAAAATCAGTAGCAGAAGCTATTGTTTATGGTGCGCTTGACCGCATTCAAATTAAGGTCGGTAAAAGTCCGGTTGAAGTTTTTCATGAGGCAATGAATAATGTGCGTCCTGCACTTGAGGTTCGTTCACGCCGTGTTGGTGGTGCGACATATCAAGTTCCAACCGAAGTTCGTCACGATCGTGCGCAAGCACTTGCTATTCGTTGGTTGATCATCGCTTCACGTAAGCGTTCAGAAAAAACAATGGAAGAACGCTTGTCTGCTGAATTTATGGATGCATCAAATAATCGCGGCGCTGCTGTTAAAAAGCGTGAAGATACACATAAGATGGCTGAAGCAAACCGTGCTTTCGCTCATTACCGCTGGTAAATAGGGGATAGCCATCATGTCAGAGTCAAAAAAAATTCCATTAAGCATGTACCGCAACATTGGTATTATGGCGCACATCGACGCAGGTAAAACCACAACAACTGAGCGCGTCCTTTACTATACTGGAAAATCATACAAAATTGGTGAAGTTCATGAAGGCACTGCCGTCATGGACTGGATGGAACAAGAGCAAGAACGTGGCATTACAATCACATCTGCTGCAACTACTTGTTTCTGGAATGATCACCGTATTAACATTATTGACACGCCAGGACACGTTGACTTCACGATTGAAGTTGAACGCAGCCTTCGCGCTCTTGACGGTGCTGTTGCTGTATTTGACGGTGTTGCTGGTGTTGAGCCACAATCTGAAACTGTATGGCGTCAGGCTGATAAATACCATGTTCCTCGTATTTGCTTTGTAAATAAGCTTGACCGTATTGGCGCGGATTTCTTCCGTTGTGTGGATATGATTGAAGACCGCCTTGGCGCGCGTCCTCTCGTATTGCAATTGCCAATCGGTTCAGAAGCGGATTTTATCGGTCTCATTGACCTCGTGGAAATGAACGCTATTATCTGGCGTGATGAAAGCTTAGGCGCAAAATTTGATATCACTGAAATTCCAGCTGACTTGCAAGAAAAAGCAAACGATTATCGTAAGCGCTTGGTTGAAATGGCTGTTGAATCCGATGATACTGTTTTAGAAGCGTACCTCGATGGAACAGAGCCAACGGCTGATCAATTACGTTCATGTATTCGTAAAGGCACTTTGAAAGGTCTTTATGTTCCAGTAGTGACTGGTAGTGCGTTCAAGAATAAAGGTGTTCAGCCTCTGCTTGATGCTGTTGTTTCATACTTGCCTTCACCACTTGATATTGGCGAAATTGTAGGTACAGAAGTTGATTCTGATGTTGAAATAATTCGCAAGCCAGATGAAAAAGAGCCCTTATCAGCGCTTGCTTTTAAGATCATGACTGACCCATTTGTTGGTTCAATTACATTCGTTCGTATTTATGCGGGTAAGCTTGAATCAGGTTCAATGATTTTGAACTCAACAAAAGATAAAAAAGAACGCATTGGTCGTATTTTGTTGATGCACTCAAATAATCGTGAAGATATTAAAGAGGCTGTTGCAGGCGACATCGTTGCTTTGTGTGGTTTGAAATTAACAACAACTGGTGATACACTTTGTGATTCTAACAAGCCAATCGTGCTTGAAAAAATGGAATTCCCAGAACCAGTTATTGAAATTGCAATTGAGCCAAAGACAAAAGCAGACCAAGAAAAAATGGGCCTCGCATTAAGTCGTTTGGTTTCTGAGGATCCTTCATTCCGCGTTCAGACTGACCAAGAAACTGGTCAAACTGTAATGAAGGGGATGGGCGAGTTGCACTTAGAAATTAAAGTGGACATCCTGCGTCGTGAATATAAAGTTGATGCAAATATTGGTGCGCCACAAGTTGCTTATCGTGAAACAATTACCAAGACATCTGAAATTGATTACACACATAAAAAGCAGTCAGGTGGTTCAGGGCAATTTGCTCGCGTTAAAATAATATTTGAGCCACTTGAAGCAGGTTCTGGATTTGTGTTTGAAAGCAAAATCGTTGGTGGTTCTGTTCCGCGCGAATACATCCCTGGTGTTGAAAAAGGTTTGAAATCTGCATTAGACACAGGTGTTGTTGCGGGCTATCCAATGATTGACTTTAAAGCAACACTTATCGATGGTGCATACCATGATGTTGACTCGAGCACACTTGCATTCGAAATCGCAGCACGTGCTGCTTTCCGTGAAGGCATTACAAAATGCGGTCCAAAGATTCTTGAGCCAATTATGAAGGTTGAAGTTGTCACACCAGAAGATTATATGGGTGATGTTATTGGAGACTTGAATAGTCGTCGTGGTCAAGTAACTGGTATGGATCAACGTGGTAATGCACGTGTGGTTAATGCCATGGTGCCTTTGGCAAATATGTTTGGTTACGTAAGTACATTGCGTTCCATGAGTCAAGGTCGTGCGCAAAATTCGATGACGTTCGATCATTACGAGCAAGTTCCACAGAACGTTGCTGAAGAAATCAAAGCAAAAGTAGCTTAGTTAATTTAGGGGATATACAATGACAAAAGCAAAATTTGAGCGGAATAAGCCGCACTGCAATATTGGAACCATTGGCCACGTTGACCATGGTAAGACATCACTAACAGCTGCAATTACAAAGATTTTGGCTGAAGCTGGCGGTGCAAAGTTCATGGCGTACGATCAAATCGACAAAGCGCCAGAAGAAAAAGCACGTGGTATCACTATTTCCACAGCACACGTTGAATACGAGACGGCAAATCGTCACTATGCACACGTTGACTGCCCAGGACACGCTGACTATGTAAAGAACATGATCACAGGTGCGGCGCAGATGGACGGAGCAATTCTCGTTGTGTCAGCTGCTGACGGCCCAATGCCACAAACACGTGAACACATTTTGCTTGCACGCCAAGTTGGTGTTCCAGCGCTAGTTGTGTTCATGAACAAGATCGATATGGTTGACGACGAAGAGTTGGCTGAATTGGTTGAGATGGAAATTCGTGAACTTCTTTCATCCTATGGTTTCCCAGGCGACGATATCCCTGTGATTCGTGGTTCAGCATTGTGTGCATTGGAAGATAAAGATCCAGCAAAAGGGCGCGATGCAATTTTGAAATTGATGGAAGCTGTTGACGCTTATATTCCTCAACCAGAACGCGTTGTTGATAAGCCATTCTTGATGCCAATCGAGGACGTATTCTCTATTTCAGGTCGTGGTACAGTTGTGACAGGTCGTGTTGAACGTGGTATCATTAACGTTGGTAACGAAGCTGAAATCGTTGGTATTCGTGAAACAACAAAGACAATCGTAACGGGTGTTGAAATGTTCCGTAAGCTTCTTGATCAAGGTCAAGCAGGTGATAACATTGGTGCGCTTCTTCGTGGTACAAAACGTGAAGATGTTGAGCATGGTCAAGTATTGGCTGCTCCTGGTTCAATTAAGCCACACACTAGCTTTGAAGCGGAAGCGTATATTCTTACAAAAGAAGAAGGTGGTCGTCACACGCCATTTTTCACAAACTATCGTCCACAGTTTTACTTCCGTACAACGGACGTAACGGGAACGGTTGATTTGAAAGCAGGCGTTGAGATGGTTATGCCTGGCGATAACGTAAGCGTTGTTGTTAA
>CAIOTO010000029.1 GCA_903861255.1 uncultured Alphaproteobacteria bacterium
CCCTAGACAGAAATTGATTTTGAAAGAGATCGGCGATTAGAGCAAATAGAGCTTTTAAGAAGCACGTATTATGCTAAGATAATGCCAGAAACACTAGCAGTCTCATAATTTTACTTAAAGAAACTATATGATCCAGTTACCTTTTTCCGAACGTGATTTTTTATACATGATTTATGGTGCTCGTTTGGATGCACCTGTTGCACCAATGCGTGTTCAATATCATCAAGATCTATATGCGCGCTGGCAAGCTGGTGAGCGTGTCATTTGGAATTGGGCCGCGTTTTTGTGTGGTTTTGTGGGGCTTGGCGGCGTCTGGATGATTTATCGGCGCTTGTATCTTTTATCATTTGTATATCATCTTGTTACAATATTTTTATTTTCAACGAGTGTTTATTTTTTCTCGCAGCATTTAGCCGATAAGTTTAAAATCGCTATTTTTTGTATCAATATTGCTCTGGCAGTTTTGAGTGGGCTGTTTGCAAATACCGCGCATCTTACCTGGCTTGCGGCGTGGAGAGAGCGGTTTTCTAAGCATAAAATTCCATGTGGTGGTGACATGGGAACTGTTTTTGCTTACTTTTCAATAATTCTTCTATCACTTAGTAATGTGCAGGGAAAATTTTCTGGTATGTTAACGGTACTGCTTTTTGGATTATTTGTAATGGCGCATTATGTTTATTATGAACATGAGCACAAATAACACCATTTTAAAAATTTAGTGAAAATGATGTAAACTAGTGAATTTCAAAGCTAACAGCAGGCGTCATAATAGAGTTCGATATTAAATTTCCAGCTGTTGCCACGCGAACAGTTTCAATCCGACCATCAATGTTTTTATGCCAGAACTCAATAAAGGCAGTTAATCGGGGAAACAGTGGGGGAAGATCAAACTCTTGCCATATATATGTTTGAAGAAGCAGTGGGTGGTCGGGTAAGTGGTAGATGATTTCAGCAGTTGTTAGGCAATAACCATTTAAAGCACGATAAAAGTCATTTTCATAATCAGCTAAACGCATATCAGCCTCCTGATTCATGAGGACTACGCACGGTATATTTCCCCACCTTTATACTTAAAGTGTGTGCTTTAAATCTTAACAAATTGTTAAAATATGATCTTTTCGCATTTGTTACTATACGCAGGTAATTTCATCGCCTAAAATGCACTATGATTTAAAATGTAAATGTGATTTCGCTGAATGACACCTAGTTCTAATGCCCTTCGTTTTTTGAGTATTGACGCTGTTGAGGCAGCAAAATCGGGTCATCCAGGTATGCCAATGGGGATGGCGGATGTAGCCACCGTATTGTTTCAAGAGTTTTTAACCTTTAACCCAAATGACCCGCAGTGGTCAAATCGTGATCGTTTTGTATTGTCAGCTGGGCATGGGTCGATGTTGCTCTATAGCTTGCTGCATTTATGTGGATACCCGGACATGACGTTGGATCAACTTAAGAATTTCCGTCAATGGGGCAGCATAACACCGGGGCATCCTGAATATGGGCATACGCCTGGTGTAGAGACAACGACAGGGCCATTAGGGCAGGGACTTGCAACGGCTGTTGGTCTAGCCTTAGGTCAAGAAATGATGGCTGCACGTGTTGGTCAAGATGTTATCAATCATAAAACCTATGTGATTTGTGGTGATGGTGACTTAATGGAAGGCATTAGCCAAGAGGCAGTTTCCTTTGCAGGGCATTTAAAGCTTAAAAATCTCATTGTTTTATTTGATGATAATGGCATAACAATTGATGGTAAAACATCGTTGTCGACTAGTGATGATCATCTTGTGCGCTTAGCGGCGAGCGGATGGAAAACGGTGGCTATTGATGGTCATGATGAGCAAGCCATTCGAGACGCGCTTACCTGGGCGCAAACAAATGATGCACCGACATTAATTGCCTGTAAGACGACGATTGGTTTTGGATCACCAGCAAAAGCGGGTACATCGGCAAGTCACGGTAGTCCTCTTGGTGTAGATGAAATACAAAAGACACGCGAAAAACTGAATTGGCCGCATGCACCGTTTGAGGTGCCTGATGATGTGCGCGCGGTTTGGACGAAAGCAGCACTGCGCCATGTGCCAACGTATGATGAGTGGATGGAAAAATCAAAGAAATTATCTGCTGTGGCAAAACAGCTCTTGTCTTCAGACAAGACTATTGCTGATGTTTCCGTATTAAAACAAACCTTCTTGGATGAAAAGCCAACGCAAGCAACGCGCATTTTGTCGCAGCGTGTGCTCGATGCGCTGTCACCGGTTATGCAGCATCTTGTTGGTGGGTCGGCTGATTTAACGGGATCAAATAATACGAAAGCAAAAGGGCAGCAGCCAATTGACGCTGCTGATTTTAGCGGCAGTTACATCTATTTTGGCATTCGTGAACATGCGATGGCGGCAATGCTTAATGGGCTTTCCTTGTATGGATTCACATCTTACGGCGGAACATTCCTGGTGTTTAGTGATTATTTACGCCCAAGCCTTCGTTTATCCGCATTGATGAAACAATCAGTGATTTATGTGTTAACGCATGACTCTATTGGCCTGGGTGAAGATGGCCCAACCCATCAACCGGTCGAACATTTGGCAGCATTGCGTGCGATTCCCAACCTTAACGTATTTCGTCCCGCAGACAGTATTGAAACAGCAGAGTGCTGGGAGCTTGCTTTGAATACGCATGAGACGCCAAGTGTTTTGGCACTTACACGTCAGAATTTGCCGACACTACGATCGACTATTAATGAAAATTTGTCAGCGCGTGGTGGGTATGTGATATCTGATTCAAAAGGATCACGTCAGGCAACGTTGATTGCCACAGGATCAGAGGTTTCTTTGGCCATAGAGGCGCAAGACGCATTGCGAGCATTAGGAATTGATGTTGCTGTTGTGTCCATGCCATGCTTTGAATTGTTTGCACAACAATCAGCGGAGTACCGCACTTCCGTGCTGGGCGATCTGCCACGCATTGGTATAGAGGCTGCTATTGAAATGGGCTGGTCTAAATACTTAAGAGAAACTGATGTATTTATTGGGATGACAGGATTTGGTGCATCGGCACCTATTGGTGTTTTGTTTGAAAAATTTGGAATTACACAACAGGCTATTGTTGAAGCCGTTAAAAGGAGCATTACATAATGACACTAAAGATTGCGATTAATGGATTTGGTCGTATTGGCCGTATGGTTTTACGTGCGATGGCTGAAAATCCACGTCCAGGAATACAAATCGTTGCCATCAATGATTTAGGATCGCTTAGCGATAATGCGCATATGTTTCGTTATGATTCCGTGCATGGTCAGTATCGTGGGACGCTGAATTTAGGTAATGATACAATTGATGTTGGCCATGGGGCGATTAAAGTCGTGGCAGAGCCTAATCCGGAAAAGCTGCCCTGGGCTGAAATGGGCATTGATCTTGTGTTTGAATGTTCGGGACGATTCACAAAACGTGATGATGCAGCTAAGCATTTAACTGCCGGGGCAAAAAGGGTGATCGTATCAGCACCAGCAGAAGGCGCAGACTTAACCATTGTTTATGGTGTGAATCATACACAAATTAATGCAACACACACAGTATTATCAAATGCATCTTGCACGACGAACTGTTTAGCGCCAATTGCGTTTGCACTTAATAATGCCATTGGGATCGATTCTGGTTTTATGACAACGATTCATTCTTATACAGGCGATCAGAGATTAGTCGACACGATTCATAAGGATTTACACCGTGCACGCGCGGCCGCTATGTCGATGATTCCAAGTTCTACGGGCGCTGCAAAAGCGGTTGGTTTGGTATTACCAGAACTAAAAGGTCGCCTTGATGGTACAGCGATTCGTGTGCCGACAGCGAATGTGTCTGTTGTTGATTTTAAATTTATAGCAAAGCGCAAAACGACTGTCGATGAAGTGAATCAAGCATTACGCGCTGCGGCAGATGGTCAACTAAAAGGGATTTTGGGTATCAATACTGTGCCGTTGGTGTCATGCGATTTTAATCATGATGATCGCAGTTCCATTGCAGATTTACCGCAAACACAGGTCGTGGATGGGCGGTTGGTTCGTGTATTGTCGTGGTATGATAATGAATGGGGCTTTTCGAATCGCATGTTGGATGTTGCTGCATATTGTGCGAAGTAACCATTCCCCTATAAATTGATTATAGCGTTGATCTGCGGAAATCTGCAGTGCTCATTTACTGCAGTAAACTCCGCGCTTCGATCCTTGATCACCTAATACTCAAATTATATGAGAATAGTTATCGTATTTTGGGTGGATAATTTTGTTAGTTATCCACACTTTTTCTTGTTTCTTTTGGTGTAATAACCACAGTACCATCCACAAAGTGTAGAGTCACCGATTTAGCATCCAGTGGAAAATCAGCGGCCTTAGTGACAACACTATCGTTAACGGATGTCCAAGCGAAACCTTTTTCTAAGATCTTAGAATACGATGATTGCTCAAGGCGACCTGTCAAGTAAGATAGCCCTTGATCTTTAAGCGTTACATATGAACGTGTTGCACGTGAAAAGCGTTCTGAAATATGCCCAAAACGTTGCAAATGCATGTCAAGCGAAGCAGCAGGATGCTTTATCACTTGGCTTTGCACACGGTGCGTCATAAGTGTTAAATAGTGATTCATAGCGCGTGCCAAGCGATCAGATCGATCATCAAGGCGTTGCATGGCTGATTCTATGATATGGCGTGGTTGCGGCAGCCCGCGCGCAAGACCTTTAACATTCGTCCATTCTGTGCGTAACATACGCAGTGTTAATTGATGCATACGTTCTTGCATGTGTTGCAGTGCGAAAATGAGCTGCGAACGAACAGGCGTTGCAAGTTCTGCTGCGGCTGTTGGGGTAGGGGCCCTGACATCTGCCGCATAATCAATCAACGTCGTATCCGTTTCATGACCAATGGCCGAAATAAGTGGAATAATACTTTCCGCTGCCGCACGTACAACGGCTTCTTCGTTAAAGGTCCAAAGATCTTCTAGACTGCCGCCGCCGCGTGCCACAATCAATACATCGGGTCGCATTGACTCAGGCAACACGTTCATGCCGCGAATAGCGAGCGACACTTGCTCGATTGATCCTGGTCCCTGGACTTGTGCTGGCCAGATAATGACTTCACATGGAAAGCGATCGGCTAAGCGGTGCAGAATATCACGAATAACCGCACCGGTTGGGGACGTGACAATGCCGATGCGCTTTGGAAATGTTGGGATGGGGCGTTTGCGTGCAAATAACCCTTCTGCCTCTAGGCGTGCTTTACGTTCCATCAGCACTTGCATCAGTGCGCCTTTGCCGGCTGCCTCGACACGTTCAACGACGACTTGATATTTTGATCGGCCAGGATAAGTTGTGATACGGCCTGTGATAATGACCTCAAGGCCATCTTCCAGCTGCACAGCCATAGGTGTGCCGCGCCAGGCAACTGCATCGATCACCGAGTCATCATCTTTTAAAGCGAAATACGAATGGCCGGATGTATGCTTTTTATAGCCGCTTACTTCGCCGCGGATTTTGATATTGCGAAAGCCTTCTTCGACATATTTTTTTAGGCATAAACTAAGTTCACTGACGGATAATGTGTCATGACCACTGGGTGCAAAATCGATAATACGCTGGGCTTCCATTATTTTTTATTTTTCTTAAGGTAACTTTTGTTTGTGTTCATTCTAAAACGAACAGTGAGTGCAATACAAAGAAATTGTGAGCTGCATTATTGCCTTTAGTCTTAATCGCCTTGTTATGCTTGTTGCTCCTGCTGTTATTGTTTCTGATGGAGGCACTACCAATCCTGGAGGAGGGTGGTGGTTGCAATAATAGTTAAATATTATGATTGAAAATCAATATTGTTTAATTTAACAGAAAAAATGCATCTCACACATTCGCAACTAACGACGCATTTCCGCCAGCAGCAGTCGTATCTTGCGTATATACTCGTTCGGTCACGAACTTTAGCAGATAATTCGGCCCGCCTGCTTTAAACCCAGTGCCTGACATTCCTTCGCCGCCAAAGGGTTGCGTGCCAACAACAGCGCCAATCATATTACGATTTACATATATATTGCCCACATGTGCACGCGCCGCGACCATTTGCATGGTTGATTCCAAACGCGTGTGCACGCCTAACGTCAGTCCATACCCCATCGCATTAATGTCATTAATCACTTGATCTAAATATTCGCCACGATAGCGCACCACGTGCAATACGGGGCCAAACACCTCTGTTTTCATGTCGGACACTTTCGCAATTTGAAAAATCGTAGGTGCGACAAAATTACCTGTCAGCTCCACTGACAATGGATATTCATACAATAAACGTGCGTGGTCCGGTGCGGTTTTCAGTTCAGTGCAATAGGCCGCTAAATCATCTTTTGCTGCCGCATCAATGACTTCGCTGATATCGGTTGATAATTCATTAGGTGCCCCAACCTTAAGTTCAGCCATGGCCCCAATAAGCATTTCAAGCATAGAGTCTGCAACATCATTTTGCACAATCAATAGCCTTAAGGCAGAACAACGCTGCCCCGCACTTTGAAACGCCGATGCAATGACATCCCTTACAACTTGCTCTGGCAGCGCTGATGAATCAACAATCATGGCGTTAATACCTCCTGTTTCGGCCATAAAAGGTACAATTGCGCCCTGTCGTTTTGCAAGCTGCTGATTAATAGAGCATGCAGTTTCTGTTGAACCAGTAAAGGTTACGCCAGCTATTTTGGGGTGTGCCAACACAATATTTGACAGTCGTTGACCAGACACATTTGCCAGCACAAGAACGCCTTTAGGAATACCTGCTGCATGTGCCATCTCAACGGCTATTTTTGCAATGCCTGTTGTTTGCATCGCCGGCTTTGCAATCACGCAATTGCCTGTTACAAGCGCTGCAACAACCTGACCAATAAAAATCGCCAATGGGAAATTCCAAGGGCTAATGCACACAAAAACCCCGCGCGGGTGATAGCTTAGTAAATTCACTTCGCCTGTAGGCCCTGGCATAAGTTGTGCTGATCGCTGCAATTTCAACGCATTGACTGCATAATAATGACAAAAATCAATGGCTTCACGCACTTCTCCTACAGCATCCGGTAATGTTTTTTTGCCCTCAGACACAAGCATGTTCATCAATGTTGTCATATTTTCTTGCATGATATCGCCAAGTGTATGAAGCATTCGCGCGCGATCTTCGACAGACGTTTTTGCCCAGCCTTCATAATGTGAATGACACGTATCCACCAACCGATAAAGCGCATTGTCTTGTTCTGCATCATGCGCAGCCGCTGGCAAAGCGATATCCGTTACCATCCCCGCTTGAATGACTTCATTCAGTTTTACAAGCTCGCCCTCTGAGCACAAATCAATCCCCATTGAATTTTTGCGGTCACCAAAAAGCTGCGACGGCAAGCCAATTTTTGGATGCGGCATTCCACCACTTTCACGCGCAAACTGCACAGGGTCAGCAACCATACGGTCAATTGAAATGCTTTGATCATGAATTTGTTTCACAAACGATGAATTCGCACCATTTTCGAGCAAACGACGCACAAGGTACGCCAGCAAATCACGATAATTGCCAACAGGCGCATATATGCGGCACGGATAACGATTTGAATAATGCAGAGCACCATCTTCGCTTTCAGAAATAGGCGTATAAAGATCTTCTCCCATACCATGTAGACGCTGAAACTCTAAATCCGTCACTTGATGCACCGTTGCCAGCTCTACAATTGCTGAAACAGTAAAAGCATTATGCGTTGCAAATTGTGGATAAACTGCATCCGTTGATTGCAGCATTTCATTTGCTGACGCTAGGTACGACACATCCGTGTGCTGCTTTTGCGTAAATACAGGGTAGTCTGACAATCCTTGAACTTGCGCATATTTGATTTCTGAATCCCAATAAGCACCCTTAACCAAACGCAGTGGTATCCGCCGTTTATGTGCGCGTGCAAGGGCAATGACCCAGCGCACTGTAAATAGGGCACGCTTTTGATACGCTTGAACAGCAAGGCCTAGTCCTTCCCAGCCATCTAAGGCTGGATCTGCATACACGTTATTAAAAATTCCAAGCGATAGGGTTAATCGATTAGCTTCTTCCGCATCGATCGTAAGGCCAATATTGTGTTCTTTCGCTAGCTTTGCGAGTTCAAGCACGCGTGGTGTCAGTTCATCTAAGACGCGTTTGCGCTGGGCGACTTCGTACCTGGGATGCAGCGCTGATAATTTGACCGATAAACTTGGTTTTGAAAACATATTCCCTTGTTCAGGTGAGGCATGACAGTGCGCACCGATTTCAACGCAGGCCGCTTTATAATCTTCAAAGTATCGATCTGCATCTTTTTTTGTTTTTGCAGCCTCGCCAAGCATATCGTATGAATGGCGACGGTGATTCTTTTCTGATTCCGTGGCGCGATCCAATGCTTTTTTTATCGTTTCACCCATGACAAACTGCTGTGCAATAATCTTGACTGCTTGCGCCATGATTTGCCTGATCAATGGTTCACCAAAACGCCTGACAAGGGACGCAACAAGGCTCAACGGCCCTTTTTGATGCCCAATGGATAAGAACTTACCTGTCGTAAACAAGCCAAGATTCGCGAATTTCTTAAGGAACAAATCTTCTTCATTATTTTGCCAGGAACCCGACCCAACTTTATCGCGAATCAATTGCGTTTTTGTATGTGCATCTGGAATACGAAGCAATGCCTCGGCAAGGCACATCAACGCGAGATCTTCTTGGCTATTCAAATTGTGTGTTTTTAAAAAATTTTCGATGCTCAGCTGTTTAAGTTTGCTGTTTCGAAGATGTAAAATCAGCGCTTTTGCATTTTCTTGAATGCGGTGCACTTGCTCAAATGAATACAGAGGTTTTGCAAGCAAAGTATTGACAATGTCAGGCTCTGGTTGACGTGTTGTGTTTAAGATGTCGTGCCATAGCAGTTCGAGCTCTTGTGTGTTATGTGAAAACGGGGTGTTCTCATCTGTCGCCCAAATCATGTATAGCCTCACTTTTGTCTTTTATTCACCTGCATTCTCATGTCATTCCAACGAACTCTATTTCATCCCCGCGAAGGCGGGGATCCAGGCTGTTTCAAACCTTATCAGCTTGAAGCATTTAAGTTAGTTTTTCTGGATTCCCGCCTTCGCGGGAATGACAAGTGATTTCTAAAAAGATATGAGTAGCATAAATTATTTATTTGATTTTAGATAATTTGTAAGGAAGTTTCAATCAAATAGGGCTGCGTCGCGTGATGAAAACAAAAATGAAAAAGGGGAGCACAGATACAAGCTCCCCATAAATTACACTAAACTTATCTCTCTAATTCACCGCCGACAAACCAGCCAATAACCTTTCAAGTTGCGCGCGGTATTGATTAGCTGCAGCAACTAGCCGTTCAATCGTCAGCCCAGCTGAATGTTTGTCAGAGATATTTGTATCCTTCAATAGATCGTAAAGTGATGACTCTCCATTACCTCGTAATGAAGCAACCGAATATGCAAATTCACCTTTCACCATATTAGAAGTTGTTTCCAACATATTGATGCAATCAAGGTGCGCTTTATAGTCAAGATTTAGCTTGGCTTTTTGGCTAGGTGAAATTGTGTCTGTGCTTGATTGATACGTACGTGCTTTAGCTGCATATATTGTATTAGACATAATGCTTAAATAATCAGTAGTGTCAGTTGTCGCATCAATTTCTGTTGCACATCGAAGACGAACCATTTGCCCACCAAGTGCTGCTATTCCATGGCCTATTTGAATAATTGTCTCATCGATTTTATTGCATGCCTCAATTGCTAAATATTTATCTGAAATATTCAAATCACCAAGCCCTAATGCCTCTACCGTTAGGTTAGAGAGTGTTATTGAAATACTATGCTGACCAACCTGCACATCCATAGAACGATCAGCCATTGATGAAACATCATTCCAAGATGTATTCGCAATTAAGTCAATGCTACTTTTATGCAATTGAATGGCTTCATTTAATTTTTCGCATTGTTGATGACTAATAGTGTCTGCGTTAGCACAAATGCCTAGTTTTTTCATGGACTGTAATTGTTCAGAAATAAGATGGCTCATTGATGCTAAAAACGCAACAGTACCGTGTGCATTGGTAATAAGATCTCCTGGCAGCGAATTAGCAGCAGTTTCAGCTATGATCTTATCTAATTCCTGCTGAACATTTGGAACGATTGACGCCCTATACCGATCTATTTCAGTAATATCAAAAGATGCCTTCTCTTGGGGCAGAGCCATTTCTTCTTCCTTTATTGGTGGTTCACCCAATTCTGTTAATTTGGCAAGAAGTTGTGACTTTTGATCATCAAGGCTAGCGAGGATGCTATTTAACTGTTCACGCGCGGCATCAATTTTCGGTTTCGCGAAAGTTCTTGATTTTGAATCAAGCAGATTTGTACCACTAAGATTTAAAGACAATGTATCTGTCTCAGGAAATACGAGTGTGATCTTGTCAGTTATCCGTTCGCCAACATGAACATCCATAACTACCGGATCTTTTGGGCTTACTTTAATAAACTCAACACCTAGTAGGGGGTTGGTTTCATCTGTATTGTCAGCTGTGATAATCGTTAATCCATTATCAAAAACAATAGGGCGTGGTCCAACAACAGAGTTAGCAGGATACTTCTTTTTTGCAATATCCAAACCATCTTTTGATAATGTATATTCGACATTTACTGTATCTGGATTATAGTTATAGGAAAGGCCGTAGATGCCAGGAAGTGTTGCAGCGCCTGCTTGAATCTTGGCGACATCTCTCGATAAATCAGTGGAAGTCCCTAAATCAGGAATAGTGCTATTGCTAAGCCTAGTGCTTCTTTCTTTTGTAAGATCACCTACAAACAAAGGAATGCCATTCCATGATATATTTGCCTGGTTATCAATCACCCAGAGATGTGCTTGATATGCGGCATCACGTATTGCATGTAGTGAGGCTTTATCATCAGTGGAACTAGCACTCTTCACAATATCTTCCATCGAAGCTAAATGAGCAAGTTCCTGATTAGGAACGCTAATCCCCAGATTAATTAGGTACAATCCTTGTTTAATGTTTTGACGAAATTGTGGGTTTAAACTGGTATTCTGCATTCTTAATGCTTTTTCAATCTTGCTAATCATTATATCTTTACGGGAAATTTCAATATCGGCTTCAGAAGCACTTTTGAGGCTATCTCGTGAACTCACCCTTCTTATCAATGTATTGTCAGCGTCTTCGGCTGCGTCACTGCAACTACCATAACTACAAAAAGCCGCCAGCGAAATGGACAGCATCGCTGCCTGTTTAAGATATTTACAAAAGGGATTTTTAGGTTGAAGTGTGCGTGCATGGACAAAATTCTGATACATCATAAGGTGTCTCCTAGGGGTAAGATGAACATTGATTGGCAACAAAAAATGACTGCCACCGATAAGATCAACCTAGCGATGTAATATTAAAATTATATTAAAATTGTGCGAATTTTGTTTTGAATTTTTCGTCTTTATTTACATGACTAAAAGTCAGTAATGTTATGGATTTTAGCCATTTCTCATCTTAAGCTGATCTAGTTCAAAAGGCACTTTCAACACTGAAGCGCACGACTAGTGTGTGAGGGCTCAATATTGAAAGGGCGTACTTAATTTATTCACCTAAAAATGACGTATTTTGATCCATAAAATATCTTGTCCATTTTCTCCACAGGCAATGTGGAACGTATCTGTATCAATTGCGTCAATGATTGTTCCGGGCAGGTGCGATTGCCCAGTTGAGTTTTCAACGACTCGGCTTTCAACGATGTTTCTAACTTCTCCATCAATAACCCCAAAAGCGGGTGGATATTGTGGGGATGGTTGCAGTGCGCGTACTAGATTATGGATGGAAATAGCTGACTGCGCCCAATTAATCTCACCATCTTTCGCGCTTCGTCCACCAAAATAAGTTGCTTTGCTTACATCTTGCATGATGCGTGGCGCTGTTTGCTTGGCAATCAAGGGTAGTGAGCGTTTTAGAATAGTTACAGCAAGCCCATTCATACGATTCATGACTGTGCCAGCTGTGTCATCTGCACTAATTGGTGTTGATTCTTGATCAACAATATCACCCGCATCGGCGGCCTTTACCATATGGTGCAGCGTTACGCCCGTTTCAGATTCTCCATGAATCATTGTCCAATTAACCGGGCAGCGACCTCGATATTTTGGTAGTAATGATCCATGCATGTTATAGGCACCGAGGGGAGGGTGATTTAATATAGTCTCTGGGATCATATTGCGGTAGTAGAACGAAAAAATAGCATCAGCCTGATAAGCATTGATTTGCTGTTGAACACTTTCATCTTTGAGCGTTTCCGGCGTTAGTGCATCAATTCCATGGTGAGTCGCCAAATCTTTTACAGAATCAAACCAAATATGTTCATTTGGGTTATGTTCGTGCGTAACAACAGCCACAACTTTGTAAGGTGTTTCCTGAATGATATACCGTAAACAATCATGACCCAGCTGACTATAAGCAAATACAACGCAACGCATATTAATCCTCGTACGTGTCACGAATTTCATATCGTGGGCGATGACTCATGTTGAGCGCGAGGCGCCCTAAATATTCCCCAACCAGGCCAATTCCAACGATAATAACGCTGATAAGGAAAATTTCAATAGCAAAAAGCGTAAACATTCCCTCGGCTTCTGGGCCAATAATTATACGGCGAATCAGTAGATAGATAACCAAAAAGCCACTTAAAGCGGATGTTAACATGCCAAACATTGTAAACAGCTGCAGTGGCGCGATTGAAAAACTGGTAATAAGATCGAAATTCAACCGAATAAGCATATAGAGGTTATATTTTGATTCACCTGCAGCTCGTTCAGCATGAATCACTTCTACTTCTGTTGGATTTTGTGCAAGTTTATAAGCCAATGCAGGTATAAATGTTGAGTGTTCATTGCCAGCTACAATTTTGTCAACAATGGTTCGATGGTATGCACGTAGCATGCATCCCTGATCGCGCATATGTATGTCGGTGATCTTTTCTCGCACCCAGTTTACAGCGCGAGAAACATAGGTTCTAAAAAAAGTATCTTGGCGCTTATCACGATAGCTACCAACACAATCATAGCCTTCATCCATTTTTGTTAGTAATTTGTGGATTTCTTCGGGTGGATTTTGAAGGTCAGCATCCAAGGTAACAACGATTTCGCCACGCGCTTTTGAAAACGCAGCTATGATTGCCATGTGTTGTCCAAAGTTTCCTTTGAAATCAATGATACGAATTTTGCCTTTGTGTTCTGTGCTTGCTGCGCGTAGCAATTCTAAGCTTTTATCTTTGCTGCCATCGTTTGTGAATATAATTTCATACGTTTTCTTTAGTGCATCAAGGCTTGTTACTAAACGACGCACGAGCTGTGGAATGTTAGCTTCCTCATTATAAACAGGCACAACAATTGATAGTTGAAGTGTCATAGAAAAAATCTCCTAGTGAAAGGTAAGTGGTATAATGGTCTGCTCAAAGAGGCCACAACGCATACAAAAAAAAGTATATCACTTTTATAAGTGATATTGAGTGTAGGCACAAGCATAAGGTTAGTAAAATTGAGAAATGTTATTTTGCAACCTTAATAAATGAGAGCTGGTATTTTAGTTGCACATCACCTTCCGCAGGAATTGTTATATTCCAGTGTGTTGAGTCGTTATCATAGTGCTTATCAACACTAGATTTATCATCGCTTTTTACATGTGGAATTGTGTCTCGAATGATTGTGCAATTTTCAATGCCATCAGGTAAATCAAGCACTGCGCGAATTGTAACAGGTACTTTGCTTGTGTTTTTTAATTTCAAGCAATATTGTGCTGTATTGCTTGCTGATATAAACTGATTTTGCTCTAATGTTGCTTCAATTGATTTTGATTCTTTGTTATGATTTTTTTCAATTTTATCAATTTGTGTTGATGGAATACGGACACTGACTTTTTGGCCAATACCCGTGTGTGCTAAGTGCGTGCTACCAAGGATTTCAAATTTTCCTTGTTCATCTTGATAATAAAGTACAGCAGGTCCTGGTGGTAAATCTTGGCCAAGATTATTTTCAGCGCTGTTATCAAACGAAACCCATGTTTCAATCACAGGGTTAGCTGGTTTATTATCCATGTCTTTTAAATAGTCGCCGCCAACTGAAATCCTGTATTCCAATTTAGGTTTTAATGTATCTTTTGACGATATCCAATTAAGTCGTTTAGGTTCGTTTTCATGTAAATCAAGCAGCCCTTTATAAGAATAACCTTTTGCTTTTGTCTGTGGTTTTTCAGTGCTGTTTTCTTGGGTTGGCGGAATAGCTCCATCAACAAATTGTATTTGCGAGTTTTTAAAAGAAATGCCTGATGTATTTATGATTTCAACAGATCCATTGAAAAACAAATATTGATAGCCTGATCTGAATTGAATTGCATAGTGCGGTTTCCAGCTCATATTACGCAAAAGATAGGTTAAATTTATAAAACTCTTTGGCTCGTGTACATTGCTGTTAATAAGAAAATCGAGTGTTAAATTTTTATTATTTTCTGATTTTGTGAAGATGCTTTCAACAATTGAAGCTTCTTTTGGCTGTGCTGATAATGGAAACATGAGTGATTCTTTGATTATGCTGCTGGCAATTCCTGGAATCAACATGCGATGTTTTCCAGAAGATAAGGGGAGCGTTTGTCCTTGATTAAGAAGAGCACCATTTTTATAAAGAGTGAGTGTTGTTGATAATATGGTTCCTGTTGCACCCGCGAATGCAAATGTCGTTGTTCCTGTGAGTACGAGAAGATAAACCGCTTTTTTGGTTATCTTATGAAATAAAACGGGTAGTAACAGCATAGGGCTCCTCGCCGGCTTTAAAGGCATGGTATCAAAATTCTTATTATTAAATTAGAAAATTTTTCAGTTGCAGTTCTGCAAAAGAATCAACTTTACCGTATAGTTATCTTGCCATTTAAAAAGCAATCTCTCAAGCTCAAAAAAAATCTGTAAAGAGAGTGGGGCCTAAAAATGAAAGAGTATGACTGCCATTTTATATTTGCAATTTTAACTAAATTTGTAGCAAAATAAATTTACGCACCTTCCATATGATTGTATGTCCATGAAATATAACGAAACGCCATTAATGACGGCTAAAATTTGCCATGATTTGGCGACGCCTCTCAGCGCGATGAGTTTACTAATGGATTTAGCATTTGAAAAATGTGTGGATCCCCATATCGAGGCTACTTTTCGTGAAAGTCTTGAAAAGGCTACGTTAAAATTACAATTCTTTCGGCTTTTATTGACAATTAATCAAGAGCATCCATTGTATTCAGATGTGCATCTTATGTTAACAAAGGCAGCCCAGGCACTTAAAATTAGATTACGCAGTGTGCAAGTTTCTCTAGTTAATCAACAATTCTAAAGCCAAAGGTCTTTCAGGATTTACGATTGTGTTAAACATGAAGCA
>CAIOTO010000030.1 GCA_903861255.1 uncultured Alphaproteobacteria bacterium
CTTCAACAAATTATTGATAAAATTTTTTTAAGAAGCATTTTTATTGCTCAATGCAAACAAAAATTTTACTTCTGGCAAAAGGTTGATCATATGAAATTTGTTTGTTTATTGATTTTTATGAATACAATTGTTTCAGCAATGGATAGCACCTTAGGCGAAAACAATACTCTTCATGAAAAAAAAGGAACCAGCGTAGTAGAACATGAAGTGAAAAATAGTGATGCTTTTTTAATGGGGGAAGGGCATATTATTGACGATGAAGATGAACAAAACACACTGCCATACAGACCAGCCGAGCAAGCGAGAGAATCTAGACCGAATGCACTTTATGTAAGGCAGAAACCACTAAAAATTGGTCCCAACGTATTTATTAAAGAAATTGTAAATGAATTAATCGATGAAATTTCATATGAAACAATAACAGCAAACAATGAACGTCAAGCCGCTGAAACAACCACCATCGATTACGCTCTCTCAAGCACAGCAACACTTCTCAGTTATACACCACATTTAATCCCCCTCATGCTTGGCATAGCCAGCTTCAATACAAAAGATCACCTTAACAAAGAAGCATTCACAAAAATATGTGGGGCTTGTTTTCTTGGCTATTATTTTCGCTTTTTTCATCGTGGCAATCTTGATGATACTCACACCTCAGGCCTTCAACAAAACATTTACTTTTATGCAACCCTATATGGTGGAACATCTTATTATCTCCCCATCGATAGATTTGCATTAGGTGTATTTTCATTTGGCTTCGGGCTATTCAAGAAGTTTCGCTAGCATTGTTTCCCAATTAACGGTATAATTTAAACTAAAATTCGTATTACTAACAATGTAACAATGAAGTTTCGCCATTGATTTAAGCCAATATTTACTCTTTGGCAGTGGCCAACGTGTCTTGTTGCTAGAAAATAGGTTCAATGAAATTTTGTACAGTGGACGCGTTTACCGATACGCTATTTAAAGGAAATCCCGCAGCCGTATGCGTTGTTGAAGAATTCCCAAACGATGATTTTATGCAAAGCATTGCGACCGAAGTCAACTTATCCGAAACAGCCTTTATTGTTCCGCTTAAGTCAAATCATTTTGATATTCGCTGGTTTACCCCTACAACCGAAGTTGCTTTGTGCGGCCATGCAACGCTTGCTGCCGCCCATGTACTATGGACTGAAATGGAAATTGTCACAACCGAAGAAATTTATTTTGAATCCAAAAGCGGAGTTCTTAAAGCATGGCGCGATGATAATGGTATCACCCTTGATTTTCCAGCGTATTATGTGGAGCCTATTAGTATCCCCGAAGGTTTAATCGAAGCACTTGGCGTTTCGCCAGTATCTGTAGGACGAGCAAATGATGATTGCCTCGTCGAACTGCATTCAGCCCAAGAAGTCATTGATCTTTCCCCTGACATCGCACGTTTGGCGAACATTGATTGCCGTGGCATCATCATAACAGCCGAGGGCAATGCTGATACTGATTATGACTTTGTGTCACGTTTCTTTGCGCCCAAAGTTGGTGTTACAGAAGACCCTGTTACAGGGTCAGCGCATTGCAAGCTTGCTACCTATTGGTCAGAACGCTTGGGGAAAAATGTATTTAATGCGTATCAAGCATCAAAACGAGGTGGGTATGTTAAGGTCCGTCACGAAGGCGAACGCGTGTTGCTAACAGGCCATGCCGTAACGGCGTTTAGTGGAAAATTTGTTGGGGTTGGACATAAGTAAGAAGTACGTTATTGCGGGTGCAGAATTACTAATTTTCTTACATATTCAGAAATACCTGGGAAATCTTTATCTAATTTTCTCAACTCTTTGGTAATTAAAGAATCACTAAGCACAATTTGTACGAAAGTATTTTCTTTCACATTTTCTAATAAAAGCTTCAAAGCTAATTGATAGCCATGAATAAGTGCCTGCTGAGTAGCAATTCTGCATGCTTCAAAAAAATCTAACGTTACACTTTTTTTCGCACGTGTACTCATATCACGCATAAAGATAATATATGCATTTTCATCTTTTTTCTCTCTATAACCAGGCTTAGGTAAGTCTTTCAATACAAATTCTTTGACAGAAGCTCTTTTGTTAATTATTTCTTGTGGTTTTACAACACCTAGCTTAAGCAGATAATTTTCTCTGCTCCTCTTGGCATAAAGTCCATCATCACTTGCTACCTAAATTCCCGAACAAATTGTAACTAGATCACTCACGACCCAAATAAAACTCTCCTTTTTAGGTCATTTTATGTTTGTTTTTCTTATTATTTATAGTTACAATTGTAACTATAAATAAGGAGGCATGCATGACA
>CAIOTO010000031.1 GCA_903861255.1 uncultured Alphaproteobacteria bacterium
ATAGGCCGTCACACTTAATTGACTGCTTTTAAAATCCTGGATGATGTTTTCCCATTTCCTTAGAGTGGATACTCTCATTTAACACATTCTTCATTAGGGCTTCCTTAAATGTGAATCTGACATCTTTCTTAAATCAAACACAGAGGTACTTGCTCATCCGCTTACTCTTTTTCAGTATATTTTTGGCTCTTTATATAAATTCCTTCGCCCTGTGCATGTAAATGGGATTCAATCAGACTACACGCTTGCTCAATATACTTTTCTAAATCCACAGATAAGAGATCTTGATTGCCACTCACACTTAAGTCAATATCTTGCGAAAAACGGTAATCTCCAAAATAACACTTTCGCAAACATGTACCACCTTTAAAAACAAGGTTGTCACGTAATTCAGGAACAAGCGAAATTCCAGCGAGTATCCAAGACAATATATAATCCTGTTCAATCGTTTCCCATTTTGCTTTATGGAGCGTAGCATACTGTTGAAGTCGTGACTTAAGAGGTAACATTACATATTCTCCAAAAGCATCCACCGCTTATTTATATGACCTCGACGTAATCCAGATGGGTCAAGTTTCTGAACAACTTGAGTTGGCATTTTTTCCAGTTCGGATTGCAACTCTGGTAACATCTTGATCGTTTCCAAAATCCACCCCACCCTCTTTGCAATCACAGTGGGCTCTCTTTTTAAATAATCAAGCAAGGTTTCTGAATTAACATTATCACGCGCATGTGAGAATGCATGCAAAACTTCACGAAACCCACCGCATAAATTAGGGTCAGACAGCCCATCTATCATGGTTTTTTCAAGATCAGTTATCCAGAAAGATATTTCACCCATAAAAATACGCTTAACCCCATAATAGTGATCAGCTTGCACACGCCTAATGTTATAATGTGTGTCATTGATAAGATAGGCTGATTTTGATGATCTGTTTGACTCTGGCACACGCGGTGATGTGATATAAACGTGAGTTAGAATTTGATCCGTCATACCATGATGAAACATGGCTGAGCGATGTGAAATAGCACCCCTATGCACAAGTTTCATCGCAATCTCAAAGGCATGCAGTGAACCACCCGAAAGAATATGCACCGGTAATGCATAGAGACCATTGCCCAAACGTTGCAAGTCGCCCCTCTTTGCCATAACGGTAAGAAGCTTGCGTATGTAAGAAGCAGAGAAACTCTCTTCTTTCAATAATTCAGCGACGTCCGAGAATGAAAAAACTCGGAGACCATGCTTTGCGAATATATGAAACAGGTTCATGATTCTCCTTTCGTATGTATTTAATAACTATAATATGACATATATTGTCATTTTTTACAATCACGATACATATCGTGCAAAATTGAACCTTACCTTCTCTAATTCTCTATAAAATCTTGTACATTTCCTGAAAATCCCTCAAACCAAAAACTACAATTTTCAACTCCATCATATCTTTTTCTGATTTCGTTTTTATAATCATCATTGTCTGCAAAATCAATCACTTTAATTTTAAGATGTCCTTTACGTGAACCGTGAACAAGTTGTGGATAAATAACAGCTCGGCTATGATAATCATCTGGTCTCATACTAAAGCCTATAATAACAACTTCAAGCTCATCTTGCAGATAAAACCACGGCGTTTCCCAAATTGATCCTAAACTTTTAACACGGTTAATTTTATCATAACTAGGAACAACAATTAGGGGGTGACAACCATAATTACGATATTGAGAAAATTTTCCTTTAGCACGCACAATACCTGGATTATGCTCACTAATCGGTACGTGACACATCCAATCTCTGTTAAAAGGGTGCGGATCAGAAAACCAATCTACAGAACCATGCAATTTAATAAGAGGAACTGCCTCTGTTTGAAAAGCAGAGTGAAAATCAAATACATACGATTTCTCTGCACGATCTAACAACTCCTCTATAATCGTATCCCAATTAAATGTTAAAATCATAGATCCCCGTAAAGATTGGACAAATGATAAATATTGAAATGGGATAGGTTTAAGAAAACACTCACATTGCGCTTTATATATAGCCTCTCCTATCCAAGACCTAAGCAAACATACAAAAAGATCGTCGCCATCAGCAAAATTTTCTCCAAAAGCAGAAACAGCACATACATACGATAGAAATTGTTCTACACCAATCTGCAATTTTCCGCTTTGAATAAGTTCATGCGTAATCTCCATTGTTGGAAAATACCACTGCAATTCCTTAAGAAGTCGCGAAGCTTGACCATATTGTTCACCCTCTAAAGGTTGTGCTAATGCAATTTCATATACCAAAGCAAGAATTTTGTCGGTAAGTGGCATCCCAAAAGGTGCAGAAAATCCAGCGCCTATTATGAACACTCTTTTTATTCCTCTATCTTTGAAGATACCATGCATTAAGTTATTTCCTTTTTTAAAAGACTCATATCGCTTACAAAGTAATAATATCTTGAATGCTCGGCTGATAGTATTCAGCAGCACCAACAGTAACTCTTAAATTCTCTAACATCTGTCTCTCTGCATAATGATGTGTATGTCCACATAACGTTACAAATTCAATAAAAGGGTAATTTTGTGCTACCGTTAATAGAATGTCTCCTATTGCCTTCGATGCAAAATAAGGCAAATAATTATCATCGGATTGCTTACCTTCATACAAACAAAGCTCAGGAAATGGTGGTACATGCGTTAAGACCATCATCTTTTTTGGGCTATGCTTCTCTATCCCCATTTCAATATCACGTAAAAGCTGCCTGGCGTCTTCATCCGCATACTGCTGCATTTTAGTAAGCAAATGGCTTCGTGAAAGTAATTTAGCTTGAAAGAAATCGGCGATTAAGCGGCTATCGTTCAGCGAGACAGGACTATTTTCATAATCACCATAACGTCCATCTGAAAAACCATCTGTCCCAACAAGTAAAACGTCTTCTGATAATTTCTGTGCACCAGATACTGACAACCACTTCAATCCTTGTGTTATTTTCGTGAGATGTGCCATATCCAACCGCATACTTTCTATTGTTCCTCTATAATAATCATGATTACCCAGGACAAAATAGATGGGTTTATTCAGTGCATGCTCCATCTCTAACAAGAGCTCTTTAACTGACGGTGCTTCAGCAATATCGCCGCTAATTAACACCGCATCCGCATTGGAATCAATAATTGTTTGATAAAAGCACCGACGTTCTTGTAGCGTTAAAAAATTTAAGTGAATATCTGTTAACCAAGCAAGTTTTATCATTTATTGCTCCTGACACATATATTGAATACGTTTTAGCACAAGTTGTGTACGATCATATGTTACAGAACCATAATTTAAAAGCCCAGGTAACGTCGTTTGAAAATCATTCCTAATCATCATTTTTGAAAAGGCATCTATTAAATATTCTCGCAACATTGGATCTGCATTTCTAATCTCGTCAATAAGCTCAATACGCCCATCAATAACCGCTATAATATCTTCAAAATCGTGACTCATCATAAAGTCCGACTTTCCACGTGATTGAAATGCTTCAAGCTTTGTGCCCAAGAAATAAGGAGCTGTAACCGTGCGTATACAAAGATCTTCTGTCAGTTGATACACCCTTGCGTGTTCAATTGCGGCTTTATACCAGCGGTTACTAAACCCGAGAATTTTTTCATCTGTTGGCATAACATCAAGTATTAAATCATCATAACGCCAACGACAAATAACCTCATCCTGCGATGATTTTCGAAAACCACGCTCCTGCAATTTTTTCTCTAAGTGATAATAGTCACTCAAAGACATCACATCGACAATACAATCGACATCCATGGTTGACCGTACATCTGGTGATGCTGAATCCGTTATAAACAAAGCTGTCGAACAGCCACCAAGGAAAACAAACTCGCCTACGAGATCATCTAATTTTCGTGCAGCAAATTCAAGCAATGCACGCTGCGCTGTTGCACGACTCCCCGAAACACTCATGCCTTTATTCTTTCTTTTAAGAGTTCCACTGCTTTTACATATTCGCGGCAATTACCTTGACGTAACACATCAACGAGACACAATAATTCATAAAATTGTGTATCTGGAAACTGATCAATTGATTTTGGCACAGACGGATAAAGAGGCGCTAATGACATGCCTCGTTGATTACCTTCGGCATACGGCCACACCGGAACAGGATCATTTCCAAGCGTCGTATACCCTTTCATAACAGGTGCAGCATAACTCGTTTTGACCCCAACCGTCATCTCTCCGAGTTGAGCAGGAAACATATACTTAACACCGGAAATTATAAATTCCTTACACGCCGCTAAAACGGGCTGATATAATCTGTCAATTTGTTGTTTTGATTGCATACGTTTTTCTATACCAGCTAAATTTACTAAGATAGGGTGTGCTATCTGTAATAAACCTGCTGAAATTAACCGTTTAATGCCCGCATTAATTTCAGAAACGCTAACACATAAGTGCATAGCCATATGCGCCTGAGACCATTTTAAATGCTCTGGATGTGCAAGTAACTTTAAAAGTAAAACAACATCTTGAGGTTTAAGCATACCTTTTACACACTTTCGTTTTGAATCATACTAACTTCGTTCACACAATCATATCATATTCGCGAATCGCGAATCAAGAACATCTTGAACAATCACACCACAGCCCATATAATTTGTAATGCCATTCTATTCAAAGCAAGAAAATATCAGGATCCTGTTAATTTGTATTCAAAAATAGCATTCGCCTTTTCTTTCTCCTCATCGTTGTTTTGCTCACCTTGTTCACTTGGATTATCATTTAGGACTTCTTCGTTGTCCATTTCCTCTGTATCATCATGCATCGTTTCACTTTCTTTAGAACACGTCGCTATCTGCCTTGCCTTAAAATCACATCCCACAATCGGTAAATTTAAATAGGCAAATTCATGTTTAAAGACACAATCCACATTCGCAATCTTGGCGTAACAATTTAATGGTTTTAACTGCATAATCTCAGAAGAACGAATCAGCGGTTGAAATCGCTTTTGATGAGAAAAACTCACACCATCACGAATTTCATTGGCACCAGAGGAAACGGTTTCAGAACTTTCGAGCACCTCTTGCTCGCCCAACATCTCTGAAAACCTCCGCGCATTCACAGGGTCTACCGTTTCAAAAATCAGCTTTGATACCGTTAAGTCCGAAAGCACTTTAGCAACCGTTGGATTATAAATATCTTCAATCTGACTAAGGTTTTGAAACCCTATCACAAAACACCCTCCATACTTTCGAGCTTCTGCAAGCGCTGTTTCTAAACTACTCAGTTGATGCAATGACGCAAGTTCATCCACAATAAACCAAATGCGTCGATTCGGATCAGGCTTTAAATCCATCAATGCTTTAACGGCTAAACTAAACCAAGCTGATAGCAAGGGCTTTAAAAAAGCACGTTGCTTAGGTTTGGTGTGCAGAAACAAAAAGCCTTCGTTCGCTTCTTTCACCCAAGTGTCAATGGAAAAGGCATTTTCAGCCGAAGGTTCCAGGTCAGCGAGCACCTCTAAACATTTGATGTGCGAGGCTAATGTTGCGCGGATAGACATTGCTGTTTTGTCAGCTTCTTTTGAAAAGTAAGAGGCGACACTTGTTTCCTTTAACATATGGCCGGCTTCTCCTAAACTTGCTTTCAAGGTAATGTGGAGCAATTTTGAAAGTGAATATTCTTTTTTCTGGGCTAACAGTGCCGCACACACAGAAAAGGCTTGCCTCGCTGCTTTTATCCAAAACACATCATAACTCTGTGCTTGTGGAATAAGTGAATCGGCGAGCTCATCAAAATCAGTTGTTGTTTCAACACATTCCGACCACAAACACCATTCTTCCGAACGTTGATCAAAGGGATTCAGCAGTTTATCCGTTTTTTCATTAAAAAAGTGAGAGACAAAACCACCTGTTGTGTCGACAATCACCGCGCGATCGCCGCGCTCACGTATGCTTTTCAACAAATGATTAAAGGCATTCGTTTTACCTGAACCTGTCGTACCTGTGACCATAAAATGTTTCACTTCAGCATCAAACGGAAGCGTCAGGGTTCCCAGTGAAACACCTCGTTTAATCTTCAATTTCTTTAACCGTTTGAGATAGTCTTTGAAAGATACAAAATCAAATCCTGCAAGCTGTTTTGTCTCTTGTAACTCTCTTCCCTTATGTAGAAAATATTTAATTGATATGAGTACCGTTATTAAAAATACACCACCTGCCCAATAAAGTCCTTGTATCGCGTGATACAACACATAACTCACCATGTGATAACAATAGGAACTTTGCATAAACCATGTGCTGGTGCATCGCTTGACATGTCCTTCGTCAATAAAAAAAGACCATCCTTTTAGAAAAGAGAGTGCACGTGGGGCTTGATCAAAAAACCGCGCGATCCCCCATCCTGGCAACATGAGAATATCGAGCATAAAGTGCGTATTTACCCAATAATAAATGCACCAGGTTACAACACTTGTCCAAAACGCAATACGAAACGTTGAGACAGAAACTTGTTTGAGCATACGCAGTTTATGCAATTGCGTTTGTCCACCTTGAGTAAATGGAAGTGATTGAGTAGCCATCTGTGTTATTCCTTTTTCATGGATGTGTGTTGTACCTTTTTCAATAATTATTCTATAATTCTCTTCGTAAACGCATTTTTTAATCCTTTATTAGCATTCTTCATGGTACACTTAAGTATAACAATGGAGTTTCACATGAAAAAAATCA
>CAIOTO010000032.1 GCA_903861255.1 uncultured Alphaproteobacteria bacterium
ATAATTCTAAATAAAATAATAAATTTGAATTTAAGAAAAATAATATCTATAAAGGGAGTTGCAAAATTATTCAATAACTACCATGGGTAGCGTTTTTCAAACATAATAAAAGCTACATATGGTATTTTGCAATTGCCTCTATATATTGATTGAGTGGTTGAGCAAAAAAAATCAATATTATTCTGTTGCCGATTTTGCATGTTCTATACCATGAGTTCCTATAACAAAGCTTTTATTTTTATGCATATAACACGAAAAAATCATTATGTACCCATATGGTATCAAAAAGGGTTTGTTTTACCAAAGCAAACAGATTTGTCCATTTTAGATCTTAATTTTGATGAACACCTTACGCTTCCATGTGGCAAAAGAATAAAGAAAAAAACAAGTAAAAATCCCAAGAAAGGATGCCCTGGAAGTATTGGTGTTCAGAGAGATCTTTATACAACATTTCCTTATGGTGATTTGAATGACGAAATTGAGAAAATATTATTTGGAAATATTGATAGAATTGGGGCTAAAGCAACAAGATTCTTTTCAAGTATGTTGGATACAAATGGTTTTGATATTCCTACATCGTTAGAAAAAAATATAGAGATTGGACAAGCGTGGTCTAATTTATTGGAATATATAGATGCTCAAAAAATACGTACACCCAAAACTTTAGATCTTCTTAGAAAATTAATTCTAAAAAAGGAAAAGCAAGAGTATAGCCAAAACCAAATGATGTTAGTAATGCAAAAAATCATGAAGTTTTATCAAGTTACTCTAGGTGAAGGTCTTTGGGAAATAGTAAAAGCCACTGATGCATCTACCAAATTCATATTTTCCGATGATCCAGTTACAATATATAATTGTGATTATTTTTCAGGGTCTAAACAGTGTCAATATCCTTATGATCCGCATCCGTATGAACTTGGTTCACGGATTATATTTCCATTAGATATAAATAATTGTTTGATTATTTCCAACATTGAATTTGCAAAAAATCCAGAAAAGCGTTTTGCACGAAGAATTAGAAGGAACTCGCGCTCATATGACGATGTAACGTTAGACGTGCGGGATATAAAAAAAGACAGAAATTTGAACAATGAAGAAGTTTGTTTTATTAATTATATTATTAAAAAAAGAGCACCGCGTTATATAGCTGCTGCTCGCGAAGAGTGGCTATTTCCTGAAAAAAATATAGAAATACCACAATGGCCAAAACTTGATCATGTACTACGACATAAAGGTTTTTCTAAAAAACTGAATACAATAGAAACTATTATTAGTTATAAAAATGGCACAAAAGAATTTATAACTCCCTTTGGCGAAAAAACAATAATTTTTGAATGGTTTAATAGAGGAAAATGATAAATAGTTGAAACATGATATTTTCAAAAAGAACATTTCGGGAGGAGAGGGCTGCACAAAAATCCATAATCTAAATAATTTTTTGAAACCGAGCACTTTTGAGGCGTTTCTTAAATCAATGACATTGGTTCCACATTACCCCTAAATGCGAGTCATACGTTGAAAACAATGGACGAATCATGTTTAAGCAAGCGTTTTATACAAACGGTGTTGTTTGATTGACCTTCATACGCTAATTTATAAAAAGATAAAATCATCTCTCATTAATAAAAAAAATGAATAAGGACGAGAATGACAAACACGCAAACCGTTACCAAAAAGGTGGCTTTTGAACGACCACATGGAAAAATTCTTGAACTATTAAACGCTATTACAGCACACGAAGAAAAAGATATTTTAGATGTCCCTGCTTCATGTCAATTAATTGATGTTTTTTCGTTATCATTCGAAAATAATTCATTTTATCTTGGCGCAATGACCGTGAAGCCACTTAAAAAAGGTGGGTGGGGTGGGGCTAAAACATGCACACGCTCATCGGATCAAAGAGTGTCAGCGTTTGTTGAACAAATTCACCACGCGATCATGCGAAACAAAGAAAAAATTGGCTCTGTTGATTATTATAAACTCAAAACAGAAGTTGATTTTCTCTTGTTAAGGGAGCTTATTGCGAAGAAGTTCTTATTTCTGGATCGAAATACAAATCAGCGTATTACCTTCGAAACAAAGCCGATGCCCGTTCAATTTGAGTGGATGTATGATGAAGCACAGCACAGTTATGTTTTTACCACATGCATACTTGCACCACCTTATGTGTTTATACGAAAACCTTCTCCCCTTGTTTTTGATACAGAAAAGGGCATTTTTTACCCCATAGCAAGTGAGATGGATCAACGAACGCTCACCCATCTCGTGAGTTTACCGCCGATAAAGCCCGAATATACGGATTATATTTCCAAACAGCTTAAAGGCAAAAATGCCCCCACACTTGAAACACCAAAATCTTTGATTGTACGAAAAACGCAGCCAATACCTGTCTTAACATTTATGAAACTGCATGAAAGTTATGAAGATTATGCCGCGGCTAAATTAAGTTTCAAATATGAAGATAAAGAGTGCCCCTACAAAAGTAACATAAAGAGATTTGAACGGATGAAAGATGGTGATCTTATTCATATTGAACGGGATTTTGTCGCTGAAGAAACCCTCATTGCAACTGTTTTGATGGGTAAAATGGATATTTTACGTATCAAAGATTATGCACATAGGTATAGTTATCATCGTTTTTCATCGGGTCAGGAGTATCGCGAAATAACAGATGCTTTTGTGCCAAAAAAAGTAAATACAGCCACAACATCCGCAATTAAGGATACCTACTGGCATAAATTTCTAAGTGCTGACTTGTTGGAATTAAAGCGCCATGGTTTTCTTATTCGTTTTGATGACTTTTTCCCGTATAAGCCAGAGTCTGAGGATGATTGGTATGTTGATCTTGAACAATCTGACATGCATTGGTTTGACACCGAAATTGGTGTCATTATTAATGGCGAAAAGATCAACCTTCTACCGATTTTAATCAATATTATTCGCTCAAAAGATATGACATTTTTGGAAGGCTATAAAATGGATGTCCCCTTAAGGCTTGAGGATGGACGTGAAATTTTAGTGAGACGTGATCGGATTAATCAACTGCTTGCCTTTATGCGTACCATTATGAAAATTGGCGCCAAGGATAAGGATGAGGTCAAAGCACATAAGACACTTAAATTAAATTTGTTGGACGCCCTTCAGCTCGAACAGTTTAAAGCGAATGATTTTACAACAGCGGATTGGTCAGGGAGCAAAGTTTTATTGGATTTTGCCAGTAAACTTCATGATTTTAAAGGCATTACAAAAATTGATCTTCCACATGATTTGCAAGCCATATTACGTCCGTATCAGCAAGAAGGATTGAACTGGCTTCAGTTCTTGAGGGAATATGGGCTCAATGGAATCTTAGCCGATGAGATGGGGCTTGGTAAAACCATTCAAACGTTGGCACATCTTTTGGTTGAAAAAGGAAACAATCGACTTAACAATCCTGTCTTACTGATTATGCCAACCAGCTTGGTTGCTAATTGGGAAAGTGAAATAGTGAAATTTGCGCCAAGTTTATCGTTTAAAATTTTACATGGAGCCAATCGTGATTTCGAACAGTTACACAATTTTGATATTTTAATCACAACGTATCCACTTATATACCGTGATTTTGATCAGCTCAAAAAACAACACTACAGCACCATCATTCTCGATGAAGCGCAGAATATTAAAAATAAAAATACACAAGCGGTGCAATTTCTCATGCATTTGACATCAGATCATCGTTTGTGTTTAACGGGAACGCCACTTGAAAATCACCTTGGCGAATTGTGGTCACTATTCAATTTCTTAACGCCTGGCTTTTTAGGGGATGATCGTTATTTTAAAAAGGAATTTAGGACAAAAATCGAAAAAGGCAACGATGACTATGCCAAAAAGATACTTTCTACACGGATTAAACCGTTTATGTTGCGGCGCACAAAAGCTCAAATTGATTTGGATTTACCAGAAAAAACGGAAATCATTCAAAAATGCGAACTGACCGAACAACAACGAGATTTATACGAAATTGTGCGTCTTGCTATGCACAAGAAGGTGCACGACGAAATTGAGAAAAAAGGAATCAACAAAAGCCAAATCATTATTTTGGATGCGCTGTTAAAACTGCGACAAGTGTGTTGTGATCCGCGCTTGCTCAAAATGGAGCATACCGTTACGGAATCAGCAAAACTCAACATGCTCACCGAAATGCTTGAAGAGATGGTGGAGGAGGGACGTAAGATTCTGATTTTCTCTCAGTTTACCGGTATGCTGGACTTAATTGCCAAAGAGCTTCAACACATGAAAATTCCATATGTAAGACTCTGTGGGGACACAAAAGATCGAAAGAAACCGGTTGAAGAGTTTCAAAAAGGAACAATACCTGTCTTTCTCATTAGTCTTAAGGCAGGTGGGGTTGGTTTAAATTTAACAGCTGCGGATGTTGTTATCCATTATGACCCGTGGTGGAATCCTGCTGTTGAAAATCAAGCAACGGATCGCGCGCATCGCATTGGTCAACATAAATCTGTTTTTGTATATAAATTTATTACAAAGAACACGTTAGAGGAAAAAATTCTAGAGTTACAGGCCAAAAAAGCATCCATTGCTGAAGCTATCTTTGATCATGAAAATAAGAAATCGGCAGCGCAGATTACTCAAGAAGATGTGAGTGCGTTATTTGAGAGTGTTCTATAATGCTCGTAATAAAAGTACCGAGTTGATAGCCTTATTAATGTTCTTTTCAGGTCACATATGGTTGGAAGAGGAAATAGAATGATCCTTCAACTCGTTTTTAAGGTATATATTTGTCAATTTATGAACAGTAAACTCACTGTGTGTTTGTGTTGAGATGGTTAGAAATATGAAGAGATTAGTAATGTGTGTGTTAAATGTCCTGTTTGTCGGTGCATGCATGATTTTGCCTCTTGCCGCAATGGATACGCATGAAAGAATGACAAAAAAGACATACAGCCAAGCATACCATAATGAAGAACAGACTGAGGTTGTATTAACGCGTACTCGTAAGACTAAGACACGAGTCGTCTCGAATATTACACGCCTTTCAACATCCGGTGATCATGTGGATTGTCTTCGAGAGGGTATTTCAAGCGCAACACGAAGCATTCTTATAACAAGTTATGGCGTAAATGATGAGGCTTTTGTAAATGCTGGCCTTTACCCTCTATTGAGTGAGGCAAGGACGCGAGGTGTTAAGGTCTATATCTATAATATTGATTCAAAAGATATAGACTCTAAAATCTCTCTCTTTTTTGATCAACAGGGTATTTTTTATGATGCTGCTTTTACGCACGCTAAACTTTTTGCCGTTGATGAATGTATGGTTGCCATTGGCTCATACAGTTGGCTTGCAAAAGAAAACACGTGGGAAAACGCGACGCTTCGTTTGTCAGGCAGAGAATGCGCTGATTTAGTCCCACTTCTGTGGAAAGATCTTAAATATTATCGGAATTTACAATTTGAGAATGTTCGCCATATAGAAGAATATGAAGATGATTCACAGAATTATGACATTGATACATGGCATATAGATAGTTCTACAACGCTGAGCTATATCCATACACTTGAATCACATCAAGAATTTATAGCTGAAGTTTTTAAGAGTGCACGACGAAAGATTATCATGTGCTCACCCTTTATTAGCTATTATCCAGACTATCAAAAAGATTTTACACATAAAATGTTGAATAAAGTTTTACGTAAGAACGTACATGTCTATTTTGTGTGTCGCTCGGATGATCCCCAGCTAGATCGCTTGTGCCATTATTTAAGAGATGTTTTAGCGTCACCTTTTATGCATCTTGTGACAATGTCGAGTATTCATCTTAAAACAGTCCTTGTTGATGACGAACTTATCGCAGAGGGATCCTTTAATTGGTTATCCGCTTCGCGTGATGAGGAAAGTAACGCGCACAACCATGAGGTTACCCTTGTTTTGGATGGAGAGGGAGCGGCTGAGGCGGTACGCAACTTTTATACATCACCCGTTGGACAAGAGATTACGAGAGGTTTTTCACGATTAGGAGTTGCTGTTCATGTGGAGTCGCCATTGCCTTCTATCTCAGAAACGAAACAAGACGACGTACCAGAAATACTGACAAGTAGTCAAAGCGTGTCTGCGTCTACAGCTCCACGGTATACTAAGAAGGAATCATTTGTTTGGAAAATTTCTGAAAAAGGAAATACGTATAGTACAATTCTTGCAGGCGTGATTGACCAAAAATCACACCATATTGTTATTATAAAGAGTAAAGCAGATTCCTATTCAGCTCTTGTGGATAACAAAAAACTTAAAGCGTGGTATCTTACCGAAGAAGAAGCAAAGAAGGCGGCGCTTGATAGCATTACAACCTTATAAGCATATTAATTAAGTGTAAGGTAATGGCCAACAATAGTACGCGTTTTCGATAAAGACCCTTAGTGTACGTTATAACGCGACATGGTGTGTATAAATCCAGGAAAATTATTATTTTGTAGAATCTTTTGATATTATTCTTACGTGTGTCTAGGGTCAGAGAGATGTGAGACTTTTTAAGGGGGGTGGACGAAGGCGCGCAATCCATTAAGCGCCGTAGCCGAGTCCTCCCCTTGCCTTAATAAAAAAAG
>CAIOTO010000033.1 GCA_903861255.1 uncultured Alphaproteobacteria bacterium
AGGCTTGGTTTAAAGAGATAGGTCTTAAAGATATACTGCCGGATAAAGCTCTGGTAAAAGTTTAACTGAAACCGCCGTATGCGACATCGCTTGTACTGGTGGTGTGAGAGGACGGAGCTGTGAGGCTCCTCCTACTCGATTTGATTTTCGTCCAAAAGGAGTGAATTTTTCATGAAAAATCACCTGCAAGGCGAAAATTATCTAGTCTCAGTCTTGTTTGCAATGTGTTTTCTTTGGTTGTTTTTGGCTCCAGCAACGACTCCATGTAATTGAAGCGGCATATATAAAATGTTTTCGAAAAAACATTCACACCAGAACATATTTCTTAAGCGAAAATTTGTGTGCATATCACCCTTTTTTTTTATTTTCAAGGCTTGTTTTTATTTTTTTTATCCCCATATTAACAATATGTTGATCGCATTTGCACCTAAAGACTCTACATATTGTGTTTTTTCGGAAAAATCGCGCTAATATTGAATCATATATAAAATAACAATTAAACAAGGAAATGTGCGCCATGAAAATTCAACGTCGTTGCACCACAGCAGGACAATCTCCCTATGCATCTATCTCTTTTCGCGCAGCGACGAGTGAAATTAAGAACCCAGATGGTTCAATCGTATTTAAGCTTGATGGGATTACGGTACCAGAAACATGGTCGCAAGTAGCATGTGACGTGCTGGCGCAAAAATATTTCCGTAAGGCGGGTGTTCCGGCTGAAGTCGTCGCTGTTGAAGAAAAAGGCGTTCCATCATGGCTGTGGCGCCGTGAAGCCAAAAAGGGAACAACGTTTGCAAGTGAAATGTCATCACAACAAGTGTTTGATCGACTCGCCGGGACATGGACATACTGGGGTTGGAAAAACCGTTATTTTGACACAGAAGAAGATGCGATGGCATTTTATGACGAGCTACGTTTTATGCTCGCTAGCCAAATGTGCGCACCAAACTCGCCGCAATGGTTTAACACAGGGCTTTATTGGGCATACGGCGTTAATGGCCCTGCACAAGGACACTTTTATGTTGATGGTGAGACGGGCGCATTAACAGCATCAACGTCAAGCTATGAACGTCCACAACCACATGCATGTTTTATTCAAGGGATCGGTGATGATCTGGTGAATGAAGGCGGCATTATGGATTTATGGGTACGTGAAGCCCGTTTGTTTAAATATGGCTCTGGTACAGGAACAAACTTTTCAAATGTACGTGGTTCAGGTGAATCACTTTCGGGTGGCGGAAAATCTTCTGGTTTGATGAGCTTTTTGCGTATTGGTGACCGTTCTGCTGGCGCGATTAAATCAGGTGGCACAACGCGCCGCGCGGCAAAGATGGTCGTACTTGATATTGATCACCCAGATGTTGAAGAATTTATTAACTGGAAAGTTGTTGAAGAACAAAAGGTTGCCGCACTTGTTTCGGGTTCAAAAATTAATAATAAGTACCTTAACGAAGTGTTGGAGGCATGCATTCACAGTGATCTGCCTAAAGACCAAAAAACGGATCCAAAACAAAACTCTGTATTAAAAACGGCGATTCTTGCTGCACGTGCTGCAATGGTGCAAGAAAATTTAATTCGTCGCACGATTCATTTGGCTGAGCTTGGCTATACACACCTTGATATTCCTGTCTATACAACTGATTGGGATTCAGAAGCATACGGTACTGTTTCAGGTCAGAATTCAAACAATACGGTGCGTTTGTCGAATGAATTTATTGAAACTGCATTGAATGATGGTGACTGGAATCTTACAGGACGCAAATCTGGTCAAACAATAAGAACAGTAAAAGCGCGCGAGTTAATGGATAAAATTGGATATGCGGCGTGGGTTTGTGCAGATCCAGGGGTGCATTTTTCATCAACGATTAATGAATGGCACACATGCCCAAAGAGCGGTTCAATCAAAGCATCAAATCCATGTTCTGAATACATGTTCTTGGATAATACGGCATGCAACTTAGCATCGATCAACCTGGTGACGTTCTATAAAGACGGTAAATTTGATACGTCTTTGTATGAACATACAGCACGATTGTGGACAGTTGTTCTTGAAATTGCTGTTTTAATGGCGCAATTCCCATCAAAAGAAATTGCACAACTTTCTTATGAATTCAGAACACTTGGTCTTGGTTATGCCAATATTGGTGGGCTATTAATGGCGATGGGTGTTCCATATGATAGCAGCGAAGGACGAGCAGTTGCGGGTGCACTTGCGGCGATCTTAACCGGAAAATCGTACGCAACATCTGCTGAAATGGCAAAAGAGTTGGGTGCATTCGCTGGTTATGCATTGAACCGCGAAGATATGCTACGTGTTATTCGTAACCACAGACGCGCAGCATATGGTGAATCAACGGGTTACGAAGGGTTAACGATTAATCCAGTTCCATTGCTAGAAAAAGAATGTTCAATAAAAGAACTTATTCAATCAGCACATACTGTGTGGGATGAAGCACTCGCGCTTGGCGAAAAATATGGTTATCGTAACGCACAAACAACTGTGATTGCACCAACAGGAACCATTGGTCTTGTTATGGATTGCGATACAACAGGTATTGAGCCTGACTTTGCGTTGGTTAAGTTTAAAAAGCTTGCTGGTGGTGGATACTTTAAAATTATCAACCAGATGGTGCCAACTGCACTTAAAAAGCTTGGCTACGCTGATGCTGAAATTGAAGCAATTACACGTTATGCGGTTGGGCACGGTACATTAGAAGGATCCCCAGCGATTAGTTTTGAGCAACTCAAAACTAAAGGATTTACAGATGATGTGCTGGCTAAATTAGCAACGTCTTTAACATCTGCGTTTGATGTTAAGTTTGCATTCAATAAATGGACACTTGGTGAAGATTTCTGCAAATCTGTACTTGGTATTTCGGATGACCAGTTAAATGATGTCAGCTTTGATGTGCTCACATTCCTTGGTTTCACAAAAACAGATATTGACGCGGCGAATAATTATTGCTGCGGTACAATGACGCTTGAAGGTGCGCCACTGTTAAAGGATGAGCACTTACCAGTATTTGATTGTGCATCACCGTGTGGTCGCATTGGAAAGCGTTTCTTGTCTTCGAAAAGCCATATAACCATGATGAGTGCGGTTCAACCGTTCGTATCAGGTGCTATTTCTAAAACAATTAACATGCCAAATAATGCGACTGTTGAAGAATGCAAAGAAGCATATCTGATGTCGTGGCGTTTATGCTTAAAAGCAAATGCATTGTATCGTGATGGTTCTAAGTTATCACAACCAATGAATGCGGTTGCGTTTGACGAAAATGAAGCTGAAGAATTATCAGCAATGCCAAACGCTGAAAAAGCAACGGTTGCAGCTGAAAAAATTATCGAAAAGATCGTTGAAAAGGTTATTTACCAATCAAATCGTCGTAAATTGCCAAGCCGCCGTGGCGGTTACACGCAAAAAGCGGTTGTTGGTGGACATAAAATTTACCTTCGCACGGGTGAATATTTTGATAAATCATTGGGTGAAATCTTTATCGATATGCATAAAGAAGGCGCATCGTTTAGATCATTGATGCATAACTTTGCAATGGCGATCTCGATTGGTTTGCAATATGGTGTGCCACTTGAAGAGTTCGTTGAAGCCTTTACATTCACGCGTTTCGAACCATCAGGCATGGTTGAAGGAAATGATACGGTTAAGATGGCAACGTCCATTTTGGATTACATCTTCCGTGAATTGGCGATCACGTATCTTGGACGTCATGACTTGGCACATGTAAAGCCTGCCATGTCAAATGATACGATTGGTGAAACCAGTGATTATTCGGTATTAAATGAGCACGAGCATGAAACAACGCAGACAAAAGCCATAACAGTGGCTTCCTTAAAAGCAAGTGATGTGGTTTCTACAATGGCCATTGATGAAGATGAGTTCGAAGAACCTTTGCGTGCGACAGGTACAGATTCATTTGCACCACAATCTGGTGGATCTGCGCCAAATAAGCAACGCCTTTCTGTGGTTCCTGATAAAGCTGCCGAAGCGCGCCTTCAAGGGTATCAAGGTGATGCATGCGGAGAGTGTGGAAACTTTACAATGGTTCGCAATGGTACATGTTTAAAGTGCAATACATGCGGTGCGACGAACGGCTGTAGCTAAAATATTAGAGAAAAGTAAAAAAGGCTCGGAATTTTCCGAGCCTTTTTATTACTGAGTGCAGAAGAAGTTAACTTAAGTGCATACAGAATCCTTGCATTTATTCTTACATTGCGCATCTCTATTGCACGATGTGCCAGCATCTCGTGGAGATGCGCATTTTTTATCACCAAGATCACAATATCCGCTGCAGCTCTTATCTTCATCTTTGATTTTGCTATCTTTATCGGTACTTGTTAACCCATTTGGGTTGCAAGGACCACCATCAGCTGTTTTGTCTGCGTATAAATTAGTCATGCTAAGGCATAATGCCAAAACGATAGATATTTTTTTTAACATTGTAATAAACTCCAAAAATAAAATAATTAAAATTAGGATAAATTGATTTTATATAGTAAGTCAATTTCTTTTTACTTTTGGTCAGCAACAAAATTTAGTTTCTCACTGCACGTGCCAGCACCAATACATCAACACGCTTTGCGCCTGCTTCTTTTAAGACGCGTGTGCATTTTGATAAATCATTGGGTAAAATCTTTATCGATATGCACAAAGAAGGTGCATCTTTTAGATCATTGATGCGTAACTTTGCGATGGCTATTTCCATTGGTTTTCAATACGGTGTGCCACTGGAAGAATTCGTTGAAGCCTTTACATTCACACGTTTTGAACCATCAGGTATGGTTGAAGGAAATGATACTGTTAAGATGGCAACGTCCATTTTGGATTATATCTTCCGTGAATTGGCAATTACGTATCTTGGACGCCATGACTTGGCGCATGTCAAACCAACGATGTCAAATGATACCATTGGTGAAACAAGTGACTATTCAGTATTAAATGAGCACGAGCATGAAACAACGCACACAAAAGCTATAACAGTGGCTTCCTTAAAAGTAAGTGATGTCGTTTCGACAAATGCGTCAATGGCAATTGAAGAGGATGAGTTTGAAGAGCCTTTGCGTGCGACAGGTACGGATTCATTTGCACCGCAATCGGGTGGATCTGCACCAAAGAAACAACGTCTTTCTGTGGTTCCTGATAAAGCTGCAGAAGCGCGTTTGCAAGGTTATCAAGGGGATGCATGTGGGGAGTGTGGAAACTTTACGATGGTTCGCAATGGTACATGTTTGAAGTGTAATACATGCGGTGCGACAAACGGCTGTAGTTAATAAAAAAAAGCTCAGAAAGATCTGAGCTTTTTTAAACTAGTGCAGAGGAGTTATTTAAGTACATTTATTGTTTGTACAAACGCCACTTGAGCAATTACTTGCGACTGTACAATAAGATGCCGCTGAAAGAAGACACTTTAAATTAAAGCACGTTCCTTCTGCGCATTGTGCATTTCTATTACACGTTTTTTCTAGTCCATATTTAGTTATACATTTTTTTTCGCTAAGGCTGCAAAATCCACTAATGCAGCTGGTATCTTGTATGGCTATATCTACTGCATTGCTTGTTGATGTTAGTCC